>CALGNY010000279.1 GCA_937958375.1 uncultured Bacillaceae bacterium | reverse complement strand
GATAGGGAGGTCACACTTTTTCCGCAACCCGATTCACCGACAATGCCGAGGACCTCTCCTTTTTTGATGGAAAAGGATACACCATTCAGTGCAGGAACGACACCTTGGTCCGTATGAAAATGGGTATGCAAATCTTTCACTTCTAGTAGATTCATATGAATCATCCTTTTCTATAATCTTGGGTCCAGTACATCTCTTAACCAATCACCAAGGAAAATGATGCCTAATACGGTTATCGTGATCGCGACTCCCGGGAATGTCCCCATCCACCAATGGGTCGCCAAATAATCACGACCATCGTTCAACATGCCACCCCAGGATATATCCGGCGGTTGAATGCCCAATCCCAAAAAGCTGAGCGATGCTTCCAAAATGATCGTTGTCGCTACACTTAATGTCGAAATAACAATGAATGTTGACATCACATTCGGGATCAGGTTTTTCCGGATGATTGTCCAGTGGCTTGTGCCGATCGTTTGCGACGCTTTGACAAATTCACGTTCCTTCAAGCTGAGTACCTCGCCTCGGATAATCCGTGCATAGTTGACCCATGTCGTTAACCCGATCACGATGATCAACATCCATAGACTCGGAGAAAAGACCGTCAAGATGACCATGATGAATAAAATACTCGGAATCGATAGAAACGCATCGACAATCCGCATCATGACTTGGTCGATCCATTTGCCGAAGTAACCAGAGATCACGCCAAATAGTAAACCGATTGCGCCTGCAACGACGACAGATAAAACCCCAACAATCAAGGAGACACGTGTTCCGTACACCAAACGACTCAACATATCACGCCCCAAATTATCGGTTCCGAGAATAAATTGGCTCGTTCCGCCCTCCTGCCAAGCAGGTGGGGCCAAAATATGAGACAAATGTGGTTCAACCGGATCATAAGGTGCTATCCAATCAGCAAAAATTGCAACAAACGTTGCCATCAACAGGATTATGAGCCCAATCATCCCTGTTTTACTTTTCAAAAGTAATTTAAAGAAAATCGATCGATTACTGACCGGCTTCGTCGACTTCTTCTCTTCCGTTTCTAGTTTCGCTGCTGCCTCACCCATACGGAACACCTCCTAACTATATTTAATCCGTGGATCGACAAGGACATAAATCAAATCAGTAATCAGGTTGACAACGATGACCAAGATCGCAATCACAAACACAGCCGCCTGCACGACCGCCATATCCCGAGCGTTCACAGCCTGAACGAGCAACAACCCGAGCCCTGGCCATTGGAAAACCGATTCGGTAATGATCGAACCACTGACCAAAATCGACAGCTGTAGCGTCGTAATCGTAATGACTGGAATCAACGTATTTCGAAAGGCGTGATAAACGACCACTTTGAAATACGGTACACCCTTACTTGATGCGGTCCGTATGTAATCTTGACCAAGGGTATCCAGCATCGACGAACGAACCAGTCGTGTCATCTCTGCTGCAATCGATGTCCCCAACGTAATCGCCGGCAAGACCAGATGCATGAATGTCCCCCGACCAGAAACCGGGAAGATTTGTATATTGACTGCCAGAATCAAAATCAACATGATCCCGAGCCAAAAATTCGGCATCGCCTTTCCGAGTACAGAACCACCTGTGATAAACAAATCCGTGAATGTATTTCGTTTATTCGCTGACCAAATGCCAAGCGGAACAGAAATCAAAATCGCGACCAACATCGCCACACCTGCTAACTCAAAGGATGCGGGCAATCGTTCCAAAACAAGTGGAAGAGCCTCGGTATTGTAACGGATCGATTCACCGAAATTCCCTGTGGAAATGTCCTTCAAGAAATTCGCATACTGAACGATGAACGGATCATTTAATCCGAGCGCCTCTCTCATGTTCTCGCGATCCTCCTGACTCGCTTCCTCCGGTAACATCATCGCTACAGGATCTCCTGCATGATACATCAACACGAAAACGACGAACGTAATAATGAACAATACCGGAATGACTTCAAGAAGCCTTTTGATGATGTATTTTTTCATATCTCTCCCACCTAGTAAAATAGAGTTGAACAAGCTCGCTTGCTCATCAAGCGATTCATTCCGTAAATCTGATACAGAATTCCGAATCAATCGGTGAATATTCCAAACAATCTAGAAAACTACTCCCGCTCTAATCCAATAACTAGCCCAACGGCAGGTTGACAACCATCAACCTGCCGGGCTAATTTATATCTTTTACTTTTTAATCACATCATCAAAAATGATGTTTTCATCTAAACGTGGCTGGAATTCAATAGCATCCGATACGCCATAGTTGACTTTATCCTGATACAAGAAAGTATGGGGACGCTCTTCAGCAACGGTTTGTTGAATCTGTTTGAACTGTTCAACACGTTCCTCTTCATTTAGGTTACGTGAAGCATCTTTAAACAACTGATCGACTTCTTCATTATGATAGTCGGTTTGTCCGGCTGCACGGTCGATGGAATAGTGTACTAATGAATAAGAAGCATCAAGTAATCCATCTGCCAATGCAATCATGATCAACTCTTCATTTTCATTGTTGGAGTATTTTTCGATAAACGTTCCGGACTCCAGTAATTCGAGATTGACATCGATCCCCACTTCACCAAGCATGACGGCAATCAACTCTGCCACTTGCCCATCCATTGGGTAACGACCTTTTGAAGATGTCAATGTCAACTCCAAACCATCGCCATATCCTGCTTCTTCCAACAATTCCTTCGCTCGTTCTGGGTCATACACATACGTATCATATAGATCAGGGTCGGATCCATGCACACCTTCAGGTACACGAGAACGAACCGGAACCCCGGATCCTTGCAAAACAGAATCCACAATCGCTTGCTGGTCAATCGCTAAGTCAATCGCCTCACGAACTTTCGGGTCAGCAGTGACACTACCTTCCGTCATTCGGTTCATCAACAGAGCTACACGCGTTGATTCCCCAGAAACCAAGGACGTACCTTCATTACTTTCGACACGATCCCATTCGTTCGGCGTAACATCGGTGATCAAATCCACACCACCAGTCAATAATTCACCGACACGAGTCGAACCTTCACCAATCGCACGAAGGGTAACTTTATCCCATTTCGGTTCCTCCCCGAAATAGTCTTCATTTTTCTCCATCACAACTCGATCGTCAACCTTCCACTCGACAAACTTGTAAGGTCCTGTACCAATCGGGTGTTCCATATACCCTTCTATTCCAACTTCTTCAATATAATCTTTCGGTAAAATATCGGAACCCGTTTTCGCCAACACGTGTTGGATGGTCGGCATTGGGCCATCCGTTACGATTTCAAATTCATAATCACCGATGACATTCACTTCTTTCAACTGCGTGAAGTATGGATATTCTTTCAACGTATCATCTGTCATGACACGCTCGAGTGAAAACTTCACATCTTCCGCCGTCAAATCCTCGCCGTTGTGGAATGTGATACCTTCTTTCAACTTGTAACTCCATGTTTCTTCATCAACGTTTTCATAAGACTCCACTAAATCAGGAACAACTTCCATATTCTCATTTCGGACAAACAGCCGGTCCACTACGTTACTGAAGAACCGATCGCCTGTCGTACTCAATGAATCTTGCGGATCCATTGTGATCAAATCCGAAGACTGCGCGATCACCAAATGATTATCATCCTTTTCAACTTCACTACTACCTTCATCACCTTCTGTTTCTGCTTCCGCTTCACCTTCACTATCTCCGCCACATGCCGCCAGAAATAGGACCAAAGCAAGAAGTGCGACTGGAAACAAATATTTCAGTTTCATTTAGACTGACCTCCTATAAGGTTTTATATATTTTTTATCTCGATTTGAAATGGCAGCTGACTCGGGTCATCTTTGGCTCATATCTTTCTAGGGTGCAAATAAGCTTTTGCAGGACCATATAGTCGGATGTTGGGCTCATATAGCT
>CALGNY010000278.1 GCA_937958375.1 uncultured Bacillaceae bacterium | reverse complement strand
TAGATAAGGTTGGAGTTCGATGACGTCACTTACATACCAGTAAGTCAGAAAAGCTAGGAATAATATGATGCCTACCAATCCAAGTTTTTTCCAAATGGTAGGCTTTTCTTTGATATCCTTGAAAGCGACTGGTAGGGCCAGTAATGTGGTTAAAAGTGTGAGTAGTGTACTTCTTATATTGGAAACGAGTGTTATAATTACATTTTCATCGCTATGTGCGGGTTCCGGGAAGTTTATTTCATAGGGTCCCCAAACCACCTGGCCGATTCCGTTTTCTACGTACACTTCTTGTTTATCTTTGAGGAATTCATAAATATATGGATAAAACTGATTGGCAACCCAAACTTCGTAAATTAAAGCGCAAATGAGTAAATAACTCACGTTGAGTAACCAGTTTTCCTTTAACTTTTCAAACAACCAAATCACCCCAACTGTTTAATAATATTCCATATTTATTGCGATGATTCCTGCATGAAGTGAGGAATTTTTCAAAAGTGAGGGTTCTGTCGAAATTAGGACGGAGTACAGAATTCGAATTCACGAAGTTGTCATTTACATTCACTCATTCTATGTTATAATCATTTGTGGAATTAACTCATATACGGGGCCATAGCTCAGCTGGGAGAGCGCTTCGCTGGCAGCGAAGAGGTCAGGGGTTCGAGCCCCCTTGGCTCCATTACCTTTTAAGAAACGAAATAAAAAACATTTCAAGGCAGTCCAACTAGCGTATAAGTTGGACTGCCTATTTTTTGATACTAAACTGATTTACCGATCCTGAAATGATCATTAGTTCGCACTCAATAAAGTTGGTTTAACTGATTAATCAAATTTATAAGGATTAGTGAGTTTTTAATCTTAAAATACAATAAAAAATCCATTGACATTATTAATTTATTTATGTTAAAATATAATATTTGACTATTTTATATGACCGTGTTATAATGAATATGAGAAAACATGGAGGCGATACATTGTATCAAGTAGGCGATCACATTTTTTATCCAATGCATGGAGCAGGTAAAATAAAAGCGATAGAAGAAAAAGAAATCGCTGGGGAAACACAACCGTATTATATTATTGAAATGTTGATTGGTAAGATGAATGTAATGATCCCCAAGAAGAAAATTTCAAAGACCAATATACGCCCTGTTTCGGATTTAGATGCAGTGAAGGAAATTATCAAGTCGCTGGAATCCCAAGAATCGGTTAAAGACTTAACCTGGAAAAAGCGGTACAATGCAAACATGGAGAAAATAAAATCAGGTAAGCTTCAGGCGTGTGTTGAAGTGGTGTATGGTCTATTGCGGATGCAAAGAGAAAATAAATTGAATACATCCGATAAAAGAATGTTAGATCGAGCGAAAGATTTCTTAATGAGTGAACTGAAATTGATTGACGGAATGAATAAAAATAAAAAGAAAAAGTTTCTGTCAAAACTGACGGAGAATTATACGGCAATTTCCTAAATATAAGATAGGCTTACTTCCCCTATAGCTCTTGTTAACCAGAGCTGTGGGGGTTTTTGTTTGTCATTAAACATTAATTTGGGAAGCAACTGTACAAAACATGACATTTGTCATATCAAACTCCTGACGTTCATGACTACCCTCAAAAAGGGTCTTCACTTAAAATGAGTGAAAAGATCATTACTCATTGGGAGGACATTATGGCAAATAAAAAATTAGCTCAACTCAAACAACATATCAAACCGTTCGAAAGCTCTGACACGAAAGCGAGTGTTTGGCAGTTGGTCAACACGTTGCCGCCATTCTTTTTGCTTTGGTTCTTAGCTTACGAAGCAATCTCAGTATCGATCTTGCTATCCATCGGGTTATCCATTCTGGCTGGTGGATTTATGGTGCGAGTCTTCATTATTTTTCATGATTGCTGTCATGGATCGTTTTTTAAAAATCGTAAACTGAATAATTTGGTTGGTACGGTTACCGGGATTTTGACAATGTTTCCTTACCAAAAGTGGAAGAGAGAGCACTCCATCCATCATGCTACTAGCAGTAATCTGGATAAGCGTGGCACCGGTGATGTTTGGATTATGACGGTAGAAGAGTATGAAAAGGCATCTAAGCTTGAGAGACTTCAATATCGTTTATACAGAAATCCGTTTGTAATGTTCGTGTTGGGACCACTTTACTTGTTCTTGGTCACCAATCGATTAAACCGAAAAGACGCACGGAAAAAAGAGCGACGAAATACGTACCTGACAAACCTTTCAATCATTGCGATTATTGCCTTACTCGTTTGGGCGATTGGTTGGACGAGCTTTCTGATTGTCCAGCTGCCGATTGTGTTTGTCGCAGGTTCGCTTGGTATTTGGTTGTTTTACGTTCAACACCAGTTTGAAGATTCCTATTTTGAAGATGAGGCAGAGTGGGACTACGTGAAGGCGGCGATTGATGGCAGCTCGTTTTATAAACTTCCACGGATCCTTCAGTGGATTACCGGGAATATCGGCTATCACCATGTTCACCATTTAAGTCCAAAGGTGCCGAATTACAATTTGGAACAGGTACATGAAAAGACACCATCATTGCAACAGGCCACTACTATTACGGTTAAGTCGAGCTTGAAATCCATTCGATTTAGGCTGTATGATGAAAAGAGTAAATCCTTTGTACATTTTAAGGAGATTAAAGCTCGTCTTCAATCTTCTGATCAAATGACGACCGAAAACTAATGTCAGTAGGAAGAAATCATTCACGGTGTGGATGGTTTCTTTTTTACGGGAAATAGGTGATACTATGATGAGAGAATCGAGGAAGGAAAATAACATCATGCAAAATTGGTTGAATCTATTTCCTAAAAATATCAGTTTGAGTATATACGTCTGGGTAATCTCAAGCCTATTACCCTTTTATTTTATCTTTCGTTCGAATACCTTATGGGAAATCCTGCTCGGTGTGGCGTTGATTGTGATTTTCTTCGCTGCTTATCGGTTGTCTTTTTTGTCGATTGGCGGTCTTTTGTATGTGTGTGTGTCGATCATGATGCTGATTAGCGTGGGCATGTCCTTATTTTATGGGTATGTGTATTTTTCCCTGTTCATCGCCTTTTTCATTGGGAACGTTCAGCATAAAGGAGGCTTTGTGACGCTCTATGTCGTCCATTTGGTGTTGACCTTTGTGGCATCTGCGTTGAGTTACTTTACACAAGAAGCGTTGTTTTTATCGCAATGGCCTTTTTTGATCCTGACCATTCTTGGCGTGATCCTGTTACCGATCAATACATACAACCGGAGAAAGAGGCAAAAGCTCGAAGCGCAATTATCGGATGCCAATCAGAAAATTTCTCAGCTGCTTGTTTACGAAGAACGGCAGCGAATTGCCCGTGATTTGCATGATACGTTGGGGCAAAAATTATCGCTCATCGGATTGAAAAGTGACTTGGCGGGACGTTTGATCGGTAAGGATAGCGAGGTCGCAAAGAATGAAATCCAGGATATCAATCAAACGGCAAGGACGGCGTTAAATGAAGTCAGGGATATGTTATCCGGCATGCGAATCACGAAATTCTCAGAAGAAATCAAGCATGTGAAGCAGTTGTTGAAAGCGGCTGCTATTCAGGTCAACATCCAAGGAGATCAGGAGCTAAAACAAGTTCCATCATTAGTCGAAGATGTGTTAAGCATGAGTTTGAAAGAAGCGGTAACGAATATCGTCAAACACAGTCAGGCGAAAGAATGCCGTATTTTCATGAACGAATCTGAACATGAGACCGTATTGAGGATTGAGGATAATGGGGTAGGGATCGATCCAGAACGTAAGTCATCCTCTGGCCATGGGTTAGCAGGTATGAAAGAACGATTGGAATTTGTGAATGGCAAGCTTGAGGTCCTGAGTGACGGGGCTGGAACCACCTTGACGGTGACGATTCCAAATGTCTTGAATCAAGTGAAGCAGGAGGGCTAAAAATGATTCGAATCGTGTTAGCAGAAGATCAGGGGATGTTACTTGGAGCTTTAGGCTCTCTATTGAATCTGGAAGAGGACATGGAAGTGGTCGGTAAGGCAAGTAATGGGGAAGAGGCAGTCCGTCTGGTCAAGGAGCTCCAGCCAGATATTTGTATTATGGATATTGAGATGCCCGTTAAAAATGGGTTGGATGCTGCAGAGGAAATGAAGGATTTGCCCTGTAAGGTGATCATCCTGACGACTTTTGCACGGTCTGGTTATTTTGAACGTGCCCGGAAAGCTAATGTGAGTGGCTATTTACTTAAAGATAGTCCAAGTGAAGAGCTTGCCAGTTCGATTCGAAAGATTTTAGACGGTCGCAAGGTCTATGCTCCGGAGTTAATTGATTTGGCGTATGAGGAGAATAATCCATTGACGGAACGTGAACTTGAAGTCGTCGAATTGATTGCTTTGGGTAAAAACACAAAGGAAATCTCCAAGGAGCTTCATTTAACGAACGGAACCGTGCGTAACTATATCTCGATTATTTTTGATAAACTGGAAGTGTCCAACCGAATTGAGGCGATTTCGAAGGTGAAAGATAAGGGTTGGGTAGAGTAGCGGATGAGGTTATTCTTTGTAGGAATATCCAATTTCTCTTAAACTGGAATCAAGTTCTTTAATGGAGGAGGAATCCAATTGATTACTCACTTACAAGATACCGTCACATTGCATAATGGCGTGAAAATGCCTGGCTTCGGTCTGGGCGTATACAAAGTTGAAGATGGTGAAACGGTCATTCATGCGGTAAAGTCTGCATTGAAAAATGGCTATCGTCATGTTGATACAGCGCAATTTTACGATAATGAACGGGGCGTTGGACAAGCGATCAAGGAGTCTGGCATTCCACGTGATGAGATTTTCATTACGTCAAAAGTTTGGAATGACGACCAAGGCTATGAAAGTACCTTACGTGCGTTTGAGGAAAGTCTTCAGAAATTGGGAACGGATTATATGGATCTCTATTTAATCCATTGGCCGGTAACCGGAAAATTTAAAGAGACGTATCGCGCGATGGAAAAACTCTATCAAGAAGGAAAAGTACGTGCGATTGGTGTCAGTAATTTTCATGTGCATCATTTGGAGACGTTGATGGAATCCAGTACGATTACGCCTATGGTCGACCAAGTTGAATTCCATCCCCATTTGACACAAACGGAATTGCGTTCATTCTGTAAGGAAAATAATATTCAGTTTGAAGCATGGTCACCACTGAAAAAAGGTCGGCTTTTTGAGGACGAAACCTTACAAGAAATAGCGAAGGCTCATGGTAAGACGGTAGCTCAAGTCATATTGCGCTGGAATATCCAACATGAGGTCGTGACCATCCCAAAATCTATTCGTGAACAACGAATTATCGAGAACGCCGATGTATTTGATTTTTCATTGACGGACGAAGAAATGAAGCGGATTGATGGGATGAATAAAAACGAGCGAACAGGATCCAACCCGGATGATTTTTGAATCGAAGACCCATAACCTTTAAAGACACACCCATTCATTCGGAAGGCACGCTCATCATAATGAATATAACACCCATTTATCGAAAATTAACGCTCATTAATTGAAAAAAGACGCTCATACTAAAAAAAACGACCCCCATTCAAGATGGACTCACCCTCATACTGGAAGAGTTCCCTTGCTCTGGGGGTTTTATTATTGGGTAATTTTCAACAAACGATCATCTGTCTCTTCTGGGTTTCCTCGTCCGTCTGTATTGTTCGTCAATACATAAATTTCGCCGTCTTCAATCAAGATATCTCGCAGTCTTCCTTGGTTATCCAATAGAATTTCTTCTTCTCCAGATTCCA
>CALGNY010000277.1 GCA_937958375.1 uncultured Bacillaceae bacterium | reverse complement strand
CCTTACTATGATGAAATAAATGGGACTCCCACTCCCCTATGAATTGTGCGAGCTCGTCCGAATCGGTTATGATACAATCAAAAGAAATAATTGTGGCTTGTAGGTGAAATCATGATTTTTGAGAAGGCGCCAGCGAAAATCAATTTGACGCTTGATGTGTTATATAAACGCGATGATGGGTTTCATGAAATAGAGATGATCATGACGTCGATCGATCTAGCTGATCGGCTGACGTTTGAGAAAATTGACGGAACAGACGTCGTCATTGCTTCAGAGGAGCGTTTTGTACCGAATGATAAGCGAAATCTGGCTTATCAAGGGGTAGAATTGATGCGAGAAAAATTCAACATTGACACGGGTGTGAAGATTACGATCGATAAACAGATCCCGGTTGCGGCAGGGCTGGCTGGCGGAAGTAGCGATGCGGCGGCAGCTTTACGTGGAATGAATCGACTTTTCAATCTAAACCAGTCGAATGAACAACTTCAGCGAATCGGAGAAGAAATCGGCTCGGATGTCCCCTTTTGTGTAACGGGAAAAACTGCGCTCGCAAAAGGTCGGGGTGAACGATTAAGCTCGCTTCCATCTCCGCCTCCATGTTGGGTTGTGTTGGCCAAGCCGAATATCGGGGTTTCGACCAAAGATGTTTACGGAAAGGTCGATGTGAATGCGATGGAGCATCCGGATACCGAATCGATGGTCAAGGCGCTGAAACGTAAGGATTTTCAATTGCTATGCAATCAACTGGGGAATGTTCTTGAGCCGATTACGGTCGATATGCACCGAGAGGTCGGACAGATCAAGACGTTCATGAAAAAACAAGGCTTAGAAGGTGTCTTGATGAGCGGAAGTGGGCCGACCGTTTATGGGTTGACGGAACAGCTAACCAAAGCCGAGCGCGCCGTCAATGGATTGCGGGGCTTTTGTCAGGAAGTCTACCTCGTTCGGTTGCTGACGAACTAAGTGATACATTTCGGCTAGTAAATCCAAATGTTAGGTGGTATATTAGATAGTAATATTCGGTTTAGAAGGAGAACAAGCGAATGAAAAGAAGCGAAAGACTTGTGGCGATGACTGATTTTTTTAAGGAAAACCCTTACACACATGTCTCTTTGCCGTTCTTTGTCGACTGGTTCGATGCCGCCAAATCATCGATCAGTGAAGATTTGGATATTATCGATGCGATGTTTCAGCAACTAGGGATCGGGAGTTTGAAAACTTCTGCCGGTGCAGCCGGGGGCGTCCAATACATACCAGATTACGAAAAGGAACGCAGCAAAGAAAAAATAGATGAAATCATTGAGCAATTGGAAGATCCGCAACGCATTTTGCCGGGTGGCTATGTTTATATGAGTGACTTACTTGGCGATTTGAATCAATTGCGGATTATTGGTAAAATTTTTGGAGCGGCGTTTAAAGAGTTAGATGTCGATTATGTCGTGACGGTTGCGACAAAGGGGATTCCGTTGGCGTATGCGGTAGCGGATGTTCTTCGGGTGCCGATCGTCATCATTCGCCGAGATCCGAAAGTGACAGAGGGTTCTACGGTGAATATCAATTATATCTCCGGGTCGTCCCGAAAAATACAGACGATGGTGTTGGCGAAGCGGAGTATTCAAGAGCATTCCAATGTGGTCATCGTGGATGATTTCATGAAAGCTGGCGGCACGATTCAAGGGATCGTTAACTTAATGGATGAATTCCATGCAACCGTAAAGGGCATCGGCGTACTGGCAGAAGCTGAAGATGAAGAGGAAGATCGGAAAATCGATGATTATATTTCTTTATTGAAAGTACAGGAAGTCAATGAAAAAGAAGAGAAAATCAAAGTCATCCGCGGGAATTATTTTCATGCATAACGGCGTTTGACGCTTTTTCACCCAATCTTATAAAAAAATGTAATAAATTTTTAAACTTTTTTAATCGAAAAGAAGGATTTTAAGCTTCCTTGTTGAAATGGAGTAATTAAGTCGTATTTATTCTTTGTACAAAGAATGGAGAAATCGATCAAGCTTACGGTTTCTCGTGAGCGCAGTATTCATTAAAGGTGGTGATACATAATGCAAGTTACAGACGTAAGACTACGCCGCGTGAACACTGATGGTCGTATGCGTGCAATCGCTTCCATCACGTTAGATGATGAGTTTGTCGTCCATGACATTCGTGTGATTGACGGAAACAATGGTCTGTTTGTTGCAATGCCTAGTAAACGAACGCCAGACGGTGAATTCAGAGACATTGCACACCCAATCAACTCGGATACGCGAGGAAAAATCCAAGATGCTGTGTTGGAAGAGTACCATCGTGTAGGAGAAGAATCTGAGCTTGAAGAAGCTGGAGCTTCCTAAAGTTGACTTGTGAGAAGCCTATTCATATTTCTTGTGGATAGGCTTCTTTTTTATATTTTTTAAAACTGTAAAAAAATGTACACGATGTGACTTCGGGATTAGTTGCATCCATTTTTTATTTAAGATATATTCATAATGGATGCCTATGTATGGAGGGGAAATTATGACGAATCGATATGCTGTCGTACTGGCAGCGGGTAAAGGTACACGAATGAAATCGAAACTATATAAAGTGCTTCACCAAGTTTGCGGGAAACCAATGGTCGAGCATGTTGTCGATCAATTGGACCAGCTGAAACTGAATCAGCTCATCACAATTGTTGGTCATGGTGCTGAAAAAGTGAAAGAGCAGCTAGGCGAACGTAGTGAATATGCACTTCAAGAGGAACAGCTCGGAACCGGACATGCGGTACAAATGGCTGAGCCTTTCATTGGTGGAAACGAAGGTACAACACTGGTCGTGTGTGGAGATACCCCGCTATTGACAGCAGAAACACTGAAACAACTGATGGAGCATCATGAACAGACACAATCGGCCGTCACCGTGTTAACGACGGAAATGAACGATCCAACGGGTTATGGCCGAGTTGTTCGGAACGATTCGAATGAAGTTGCCAAAATAGTTGAACATAAAGATGCAACGGATGTCGAAAAGCAAATCTCTGAAATCAACACAGGGACGTATTGCTTCGACAATCAGTTATTGTTTGAGGCATTGAAGAAGGTTTCCAATTCGAATGCACAAGGCGAATATTATTTACCGGACGTCTTGGAAATAGCTAAAAATGAAGGAAAAAAAGTAGCGGCCTATTTGACGTCCGATCCTGAGGAAACGATTGGGATCAATGACCGTTTGGCACTTTCCAAAGCGGAAAAGTTCATGCAAAAACGGATCAATGAAATGCATATGAAAAATGGCGTAACCATCATTGACCCGGACCATACGTATATCGGCCCTGATGTTGAAATTGAATCTGACGTACTGATTGAGCCGGGCTGCCGGATTCAAGGAAAGACGATTATTCGGTCAGATGCTTATATTGGAACACAAAGTGAGATTATGGATTGTGAAATCGGAAATGAAACGGAAATCCATCAAAGTGTTCTGAAAGAAAGCCAGGTCGGAAATCGCGTGAAAATCGGCCCGTTTGCACATATCCGTCCAGATAGTGATTTAAAAGACGACGTAAAAGTCGGTAATTTTGTGGAAATCAAGAAAACGGTCATGGGCGAAAAGAGTAAAGCTTCTCACCTGTCGTATTTGGGTGATGCGGAAATCGGCACGGACGTCAATGTCGGTTGTGGGTCGATCACCGTCAATTACGATGGAAAAAGTAAACACAAGACAATTATTGAAGATGGCGCGTTTGTCGGATGTAATTCAAACTTGATTGCTCCGGTAACTGTTAAAAAAGGTTCTTATGTCGCGGCTGGCTCAACAATCACAAAAGATATTCCTGAAAAGGCATTATCGATTGCACGTGCCCGCCAAGTCAATAAAGAAGGCTATGTCGAGCGTTTAAATAAATATAAATAATGTTGGAGGTTTCAGGATGGCTCACCGTTATAAAGATGAATTTTTGAAGGTATTTACGTTAAACTCGAATCCGAAATTGGCTGAAGAGATTGCCGGACAGATTGGGGTTGAGCTTGGCAAAAGCTCCGTCAAACGGTTCAGTGACGGAGAAATTCAAATCAACATCGAGGAAAGTGTCCGGGGTTGCGATGTCTATGTCATTCAATCGACATCCAATCCAGTCAACGAACATCTGATGGAATTATTGATTATGATCGATGCGTTAAAACGTGCATCTGCACGGACCATTAATGTGGTGACGCCATACTATGGGTACGCTAGGCAAGACCGAAAAGCCAGATCTCGTGAACCGATCACGGCGAAGTTGGTTGCAGATCTGATCGAGCAGGCAGGCGCCGATCGGTTGATTACATTGGATTTCCATGCCGCGCAAATTCAAGGATTTTTTGATATCCCGATTGACCATCTATTCGGTATGCCGATCCTAAGTGAATATTTTGAAGAGAAAAAGTTGGAGGATGTCGTCGTCGTGTCTCCTGATCACGGTGGCGTTACCCGTGCAAGACAGCTTGCAGACCGTTTGGAAGCGCCAATTGCGATCATCGATAAAAGAAGACCGGCACCAAACGTGGCGGAAGTGATGAATATAGTTGGTGAAGTAGAAGGAAAAACTGCGATTTTGATTGATGACATCATCGATACGGCGGGTACGATTACGATTGCGGCAGATGCGATGCTGAAAAGCGGAGCTAAAGAGGTTTATGCGTGCTGTACGCACCCTGTCCTATCCGGTCCTGCCAATGACCGCATCGATCAGTCACCGATCAAGGAGCTGATCGTCACCAACACGATTCCTTTAGGGGAGAACATTACATCCAATAAAATCAAGCAGCTTTCTGTCGGTGAGCTGATTGCTGAGTCCATTAAACGAGTGCATGAACACCGTTCCATCAGTACATTGTTCAATTAATTTTCGTTTTCGGACAGGGATATTTTAAAAAAGTTGGTTAAAAGGGTATAATGGTAGGGTATACAAATATACTGGAAATTTTTAAAGTGGAGGTTGTAAGTAAATGGCTGCAACAATTGAAGGAAAAGCGAGAACGGATTTACGTAATTCCAATACAAGAAAACTAAGAAAAGAAGGGCAAATCCCTGGTGTTTTATATGGTAAAGGGAAAGAACCTGTTACGATTTCGGTAGATGGAATCGACTTGATCAAAAAAGTTCGTGATGAAGGAAGAAACGCGGTTTTTTCTGTGAAACTTGATAATGGAAATGCATTCGATGCGATGCTGTATGATTATCAAACAGATGCCATCAAAGATGAAATTACCCATGTTGATTTCTACATGGTGGACATGTCTCAAGAAGTTGACGTGGAAGTTTATATTACCATTGAAGGAGAAGCACCTGGTGAGAAAGACGGCGGTGTCAGACAGCAAACATTACATGAATTGACTATCCGTTCGACTCCGGGTAATATCCCAGAAGAAATCAAGTTGGATGTTTCTGAACTTCAAATTGGTGATGGGATTACGGTAGGCGACTTAAAAGGAAGTAAGGATTACGAAATTTTGGATGATGATGAAACAACCATCATTACCATCTTGCCTCCTCAGCAGGAAGACTTGGGCGAGGAGTCTGATGGAGAAGAGCCTTCTGAACCAGAGTTGGTTGGTGCAGAGGATGACGAAGAAGAGGAAGAAAAATAAGTCCATCTTCATAGCGTGAAACATACAGATCGGAGCATACGTTGTTTGCTTCGGTCTGTTTTCATGTTGATCATCGAAAAGGACCGTTAAAGGAGACTGTCACGCATGAAATGTATTGTTGGATTAGGAAATCCTGGTTTAAAGTATAAGCATACGCGACATAATATTGGGTTTGATGTCGTTGACCATTTGGTGAAGGAAAATGGCTGGAAATATAAAAAAGGAAAATTTGAAGCCCACTCGGTTTTGGAAAATTGGCATGGGGAGAAGGTGTTGGTTTTAAAACCCCAAACCTTTATGAATTTATCCGGGAACTCGGTCAAGCAAGCGGTCGATTTTTACGACATTGCACCGGAGGACCTGCTTGTCATTTATGATGACCTGGATTTGCCATCCGGAAAAATCCGTTTGCGCCAGACTGGCGGGCATGGGGGGCATAATGGTATCCGGAATATCATCGATCAATTGGGTGTGAAAAACTTTAATCGTATCCGTTTTGGAATTGGCCGACCGGAAACGAATATGGATATTATCCATTACGTACTGAGCAAGTTTTCCAAAAATGAAAAGCAAGTCATCGAGCCTTCGATCCAAAAGGCAACCGAAGCGTGTGAGGCTTGGATGGAATCGCCGTTTGCGCAAGTCATGAATGAATATAATTAATCGCCGGCAAACGATCGCCCGAATAAAACGCTTCCTTCTTGGAAAAGCTAGTCATTAGCTAATTGCAGGGAGGAAGTCTGATGGCGATCAAGATGAAGTGTAGGCATTGCGGAAAGTCGATGGGTGAGGTGGATGAACATCCACGCATATTTGATTTATTGAGTGATCAGTTATCGGTAGAAGATTCGAGACATATGATTAAAGAAGACCAGGATGGGGAATTGATGCTTCAACTGGTATGTGAAACATGTGAAGAGACATTGACGCATAATCCTTCACTGTTGGAAAATGACAATTTTATTCATTA
>CALGNY010000276.1 GCA_937958375.1 uncultured Bacillaceae bacterium | reverse complement strand
AAGTTGAGCGGGTATCCTGAAACGTTGAGCGGGTATCCCATAAACTCGAACGTCTACACGCCAACGTTGAGCATTTATCCCACCAAATGAAATGTCTAGCACGCAAAATCAGACCGCCAACCATAACTAGTAAAAGCTTTCTACAAAATATCTCTAAAAACCGGGCGTTCACATCTTCTATTGTAAGACTTTTCAACAAATGTGCGTTAAAATGGAAACCAAGCAACCATTTCTAACGACTAATGAAGTGGACCTGCCCAATCAATCATCAAACATAATTGAACAACGACATAGATCATGAGAATTGAAAGAGGAAGGTGTGAAATCATGAAAACTAAAATTTTAGTAGTCGATGACGAAAAACCAATAGCAGATATACTGGAGTTCAACCTAGACAAAGAAGGCTACGATGTGTACGTCGCTTATGACGGCAACGAGGCATTGGACCTTGTTCAAACAGAGGAGCCTGATCTGGTCCTTCTCGACATCATGCTGCCGGAGAAGGATGGCATGGAAGTGTGCCGGGAAATCCGGAAAGATTATCAAATGCCGATCATTATGCTGACGGCTAAGGATTCGGAGATTGATAAGGTGCTTGGCCTTGAGCTTGGTGCGGATGATTATGTGACCAAGCCGTTCAGCAACCGTGAATTGATTGCACGGGTGAAGGCAAACCTTCGTCGCTCTACGAGTGAAGAGGGCGGAAGCGGGTCTGGCCTATCCAATATCAAAATTGGTGGCCTTGAGATTAACCGCGAGAATTACTCGGTGACGAGAAATGGTGAGCCGATCGATCTGACCCACCGTGAATTCGAGTTGCTGTTGTACTTAGCAAAACATATTGAGCAAGTAATGACGAGAGAACACTTGTTGGAAACCGTTTGGGGATACGATTACTTTGGGGACGTGCGGACGGTTGACGTGACGATTCGCCGTCTACGTGAAAAAATAGAAGAAAACCCGAGTAACCCAACCTGGATCGTAACAAGGAGAGGAGTAGGTTATTACTTGAGAAACCCTGAGCAGGAGTAGATTCAATGAAAAAAGTCTGGGGATTCTTTAAATCGATCCGACTCAAATTTATACTGATTTATATTTTATTGATTTTGATCGCCATCCAAATCATCGGTGCCTATTTTGCAAGACAGCTTGAAACACAGCTGCTTGAAAATTTCACCGAATCGGTCAATGAGCGTGTCCAGTTGCTGAATTTTAACTTAGAGCAGGCCTTCTCTGCAGACCGATCGGACAGTGATCTATCGCTTCAAAGTGAAGTGCGATCGATTATCCATGAAAACTTTAATTCGGATGACTTTACAGAAGTTCGTGTCGTGGATAATAACAGCCGGGTGCTCGCGACGACCAGTCAATTCGACCGAAGCAACGTCGGGAAGCGGACGACCGAGCTACGGATTCTCCGGGCATTGTCTGCAGGAAACCGGGAGGAAAATATCCTTTTTAATCGGGATACCGGAAACCGGACACTCGTGATCTCGGCGCCCATTGAATCCAACACGAGCTCAGAGATTCTTGGCGCCATTTACTTACAAGCTTCCATCGAAGGGGTCTATGACCAGATGGAGGATATCAACCGAATTTTTGCGAACGGGACGATCTTGGCGATCACCGTTTCCGCATTGCTCGGTGTTTTAGTGGCGCAAACGATCACCAAGCCGATCTCTGAAATGAGAAGGCAAGCGACCGTTATGGCAACCGGGGACTTCTCTCAAAAAGTCAATGTGTACGGAAAAGACGAAATTGGTGAGCTGGCGATTACATTCAATGATCTGAATGATAAATTGCGTCTGTCTTACGCCGCAACAGAAGGCGAACGGAGGAAGTTATCATCTGTCCTTCGAAACATGACGGACGGCGTGATCGCAACCGATAAGGAAGGGAAAATCACCTTATTGAACGAACCGGCAATGAGGCTTCTCCAAAGGGATTATTCGGAGCTTCATGGTGAGCCGTTATTATCTGTTTTAGGCATGGATGAGGATTATACCGATTTATTCGAAATCAAAGATGAAAACAGCCTGATTATTGACTTTTCCGAATCTGGCCGTGATTTATTACTGAAAGCAAACTTCTCTGTCATTGAAGATGAAGTTGGCGAGATGAATGGATTTTTGACTGTTTTAAGTGACGTAACTGAGCAGGAAAAAATTGAACGGGAGCGCCGTGAGTTCGTTGCGAATGTGTCGCATGAGCTACGGACACCGCTGACGACGATGCGAAGCTATCTTGAAGCACTCAGTGATGAATCGACCTTGAAAAATGAAGAGCTGGCACCGAAATTCCTTGGTGTCACGCAAAATGAGACCGAGCGAATGATCCGTCTCGTCAATGACTTGCTGCAACTGTCGAAAATGGATAACAAGGATTTTCATTTCCACAAAGAGCGCATCGAGTACGTCAATTTCATCGATGCGATTGTCGACCGGTTTGAAATGAATCTGAAGGAAGAGTTGGAGCTAAAACGTGTCCTGCCGAAAAAACAGTTGGAAGTATGGATCGATCCGGATAAAATCACCCAAGTCATCGACAATATCATTTCCAATGCGATCAAATATTCACCAGAAGGCGGTACGATCAAAGTCGAAGTCCTCCATGAGAAAAACCAGGTCATCACAAAAATTTCCGACCAAGGCATGGGGATTCCACAGGAGAACCTGGAGCGGATATTCGACCGTTTTTACCGAGTGGATAAGGCGAGGACGAGAAAGCTTGGCGGTACAGGATTAGGCCTTGCCATCTCCAGAGAGCTACTGGAAGCTCATGATGGCAACATTTGGGCATCCAGTATCGAAGGAAAAGGAACGACCATTCATTTTCGCTTGCCGTTAATGAGAAAGAAACGGGGGCGGCATTCATGATTATCGAAAATATAAAAACAGCTGTATTATTCATCTTGGTTGGTACGAGTCTGCTCTTGACCCTTGCCTTATGGAATTACCAGCCGACCTATGAAGAACTCGGGCAGCCGACCTATCTGGAAGAAACCCGTATGGATGGTGATTCACGGCAATTGACTGAATTGATCCATCCAAGAAATATCTACTTCCATAATTATAGCCGGCATAGTCAACCGCCGAGCCCTGAAGACTTGAGTCAACTCTTTCATGATACGAGAACGTGGTCATTCACCTCGATTCAGCCTTTTGTGAGCGAGGTGAGCGAGGAGGACGAGGAAGTGGACATCTTGCCGAGAAGTATGGAGGTCCGTTTTCCAGACGAGCTGCCACTTGAACTGATCGGGAATATATTTACGATCAATCAAGGTGAACGGACTTTTTGGAATCAAAATTTTGACCGGGTCTATTTCCAGCTTTCAGATGACAACAACGAAATCGTGCACGTCACCTTTACATCCGGTGAGCACGACAGCTATGTCGATGGGGAAATTCAATCGACTTCGGTTTATGAATATATTGAAAACCTGATGAACCGGGAGGAAAACATTCCGCTGCAGGCCTATCAATTCAATGAAGAGATCACACTTTATCTCCCATCAGAGCGTGTAGAGATTCCGAGCTACACACTGTTGACCGACGAGATTCGGGATATTCAGCCGCTCATCAACAACTTATTCAATAACCCGTCAATGGTGAGACGTCAGGTTCCGAGCGGCCAGAACGAAGAAAGCTACTATACGGATGGGTCGCGGGCGCTCACGACGAAACGTGTGCTTCAAAATGAGCGTGCGATGCAATTCGATAATCCATTCTCAACGGATTCGCCTTCGATGACACGCTATGAGATCATCCGGCGCAGTATCGAGTTTACAAACGACCATGATGGTTGGACGGATGAGTTTTACTTGGATACGATTGATGATGAAAGCAATGAAATCGGCTATCGGATGTATTATGACGGGTTACCGTTGTTTGACATCGGAAATCACACGATGATCCAGCAAACGTGGGAGGATAATCGGATCAGACAGTTCCTTCGCCCGTTATTCGTTACCAGCACGAATTTCCAAAGTGAAGAACAAGTGCGTACCGTCCAATCCGGAGATTCGGTCTATGCCTTTTTTGAGGCACATCAAGAGCAATTTTCGCATGACGTTCAGGATATGCGGGTTGGCTACGAGGTCATTACACGAAGCGATGCAGAGAATGCACTTTTCTTGGAACCAGAATGGCACATCAAATACAACGGTCAATGGCAACCATTCAGCTACTTCGAGAGTATGGTGCAGACAAGGAGTGATGAATAATGAAATGGGGATCTGTCAAAACATTATTCATCGTCGCGTTTTTGGTATTGAATGTTTTTCTTCTGCTACAGTTTCTGGAAAAAATTGATGAAACCAATATGGAAACCTTAAGCCAAACGACCTTAGAAGAACAATTGGAAGCTGAAAACATAACGATTGGGGAACTGCCGGAAAGTGGAATCAATGCAGCCTATGTCTCAGCAGAACGCTATCAATTTACACCAGACGATATCGAAGAGCTTGAAAACTCACTGGAGAATCAAAACATTGTCCTCGACAGCGAAAGTGAAATCATCGTCAGTGAATTTATCGAACCGGTTCCGCTCGCATTCGGTGACAGTCCAACGACATCCCTTCAAACCTTATCTGAATATATTATCTATGATGAAGTCTATGAGCTTTGGACGCATGATGAGGAAAATAATGTGTTATTATTCTTTCAGAAGCAAAATGATCGTACCATCCTTTTCAATGAGGCCGGTGTTTTGCTCGTGAAATTAAACCACAATCAAGAAGCGGTCTCTTACTATCAAACGATTCTTGATGAAGTCAGGGTACAGGGTGAAGAACAAACTGTCGTCGACCCGATGAATGCCGTCGAATCGCTATTCAACTCAAATGAATTACAATCAGAAGACCATCTATCCAATATGGAGCTTGCCTACCATGCGCTCGTTCCACTTGACGATGGGGAGCAGGTGTTTACACCGACATGGACGATGCAGGTGAATGAGGGCGAGCGATATGCTTTCGTCAACGCCATGGAAGGACAAGTCATCCTTACCGATGAAGAAGCGTACGTTAGCGAAATCGAAACCCATATGGAACAGCTAATTGAAGAAAACATACGGAGTGAGACAGAATGAGTTTGCATTTTAGTGTATTGGCATCTGGGAGTACTGGGAACGCCTTTTATATCGGAACGGAACAGACCAAGCTATTGGTCGATGTGGGTTTGAGCGGAAAAAAACTGACGAGTTCTCTTGAGGAAATCGGCGTCGATCCAACTGAGCTTGACGGCATCCTTGTCACCCATGAACATAGTGACCATATTAAAGGGCTAGGCATTGCAGCACGGAAATATGACCTGCCGATTTACGCCAACGAAAAGACATGGAAAGCGATGGAGAACTCGATCGGAAAAATCACGCTTGATCAGAAGTTTGAATTTCCAATGGAATCCGTCCGTCAAATCGGGGACTTGGATATAGAAAGCTATGGCGTCTCCCATGATGCAGTCGACCCGATGTTTTACGTTTTCCGTCAAGGGAAAAGTAAAATGGCAATGATTACGGATACTGGCTATGTTTCCGAACGGATGAAAAAGACGATCGAGAACGCGGATGCCTTTCTGTTTGAGGCGAACCACGATGTGGGCATGCTGCAAATGGGACGCTATCCATGGAATGTGAAACGAAGGATTTTAAGCGATTTGGGCCATGTGTCCAATGAAGATGCCGCCATTGCGATGAATGAAGTGATCGGAAATGATACGAAGCGGATTTATTTAGGTCATTTAAGCCAAGATAATAATATGGTTGATTTGGCCCGTATGAGTGTAGAAGAAGTATTAGCGAGTTACGGCCACCGGGTTGGATCCGAGCTCATCTTAAAAGACACCAGCCCGACGCAGCCGACACCAATTGATTATATCGAATCAAAAGAGGTGAAGACGAATGGGGTACTATAACTCACATGTAGACAATCAAAACCGCAAAAAAGGCTGGATTATGCCTGCTGCAATCGGCATCATCATCGGTGTGTTGATCGCATGGCTAGTCCTTGCCGAATTAATGCCACAAGGAAACTCAGCAAGCTCAGGCAATGACTCTGGCGAAGAAGAAACGACACAAGAAAACGAAGAAAACAATGGGGAAGACAATGCCACGGAGGAAGGCGAAAGTAAAACCGTCAACGTGAATGTCCAATCCCAAGTGACTGAAGTCGTCAACAACGTTCAAGATACCGTTGTCGGTGTCGTCAACATCCAGAATCAAAACATATTCGGTAACCAAAACATTCAAGGGGGCACAGGCTCTGGGGTCATTTATAAAAAATCCGGAGACAATGCCTACATCGTCACGAACCACCACGTCATCCAAGGTGCCAGCAACATCGAAATCGTTTTATCCAATGAAGAACAAATCGAAGCGGAACTGCTCGGGAGTGATATCTACACGGACTTAGCGGTCTTACGCGTACCGGCAGATCAAGTACCCGACCCAATTGATTTCGGCAGCTCCGATAACCTACAAGTCGGTGAACCCGTCTTAGCGATTGGGAACCCACTTGGCTTACAATTTGCCGGATCGGTCACACAAGGGATCATCAGTGGGAAAGAACGACTCATTCCGGTCGACTTTGACCAAAATGGTGTCGTCGACTGGCAAGCTGAAGCCATTCAAACCGACACAGCCATCAACCCAGGGAACTCTGGGGGTGCGCTTGTCAATATGGACGGCCAGCTCATCGGCATCAATTCAATGAAAATCTCCAATCCGAATGTTGAAGGATTAGGATTTGCGATTCCGATCGATTATGCCGTTCCGATTATTGAGGAACTCGAAGAAGACGGTGTCGTCACCCGAGCCTTCTTAGGAATTTCACCATATTCCTTGTCCGATATCGCAACCTATCACTGGCAAAACACACTGAACCTACCGAATGATATTGAAGGCGGAGTCGTTGTGGCTGAAGTCGAAAATGGCACGCCAGCTGCCCAAGCAGGCTTGGAGCAATATGATGTCATTGTCGAATTCGACGGCGAAGCAATCAATAACTCACTTGAACTCAGACAATATCTCTATAACGAGACCAACCCAGGTGAAGAAATCGAAATCACCTTCTACCGAAATGGCGAACAACAAACGACAACAGCTACACTGACAGCGCAAGAAATCTAGGCACAAAGAAATCCCTGCTCAAGGAAATGATCCTTGGCAGGGATTTTATGTTGGTTAATAGGTAAACACAAACATAGTTGGCAGGTTTGTTTGTTGATGTTCGTTTAAATAAGTTATGCACAAAAATCGACGAGTTATTCACAAAGTGTGGATAATAAAAGATGAGATGTATATATATTGAGCCGGTTTCTGAAAAATCGTCTAGATAACGTACGAACATATGTTAATATGTTGATAAACCTGTGGATAAGTGTATAAATTCGAGGAAAACTGAAGATAACCACAGATTTTCCTCAACCATCCACAAATCGTTGTGAATAAGTGTGAATAACCGTGTTACCGCTCCTTACCCGATTTAGTCGGCGCTTAAACCAGCAATTGAAGAAGTGGCAGGATTAGACGGATTGTTCGGAAGTTAGACAGCGATCACGAATAAGGAGCCTGGCGTATTGTGTCGAGGGTGAATTAATGGTAAAATTTAAACAATATTTAGTCAATTATTGGAGGTATTTGATGCAGCAGCAAAAGAGAACGCCAGAATCTTTATTTAATCAAATTGCTCAAGATAGTGAGACGTTACAAATTTTTAAACACCACTCCATACGCGTTATGTATTTATCCACCATGCTTGCCAAACGTGTGGATTGCTATGATGAGGACTTACATCACAGCGTTATTGCATGACATCGGAAAAGTAGGCCTCTCCAAAGAAATCCTGCTTAAGCCAGCCAAACTGACCACACTCGAAAGAACCATTGTTGAAAGCCACGTACATATCGGAAATCGAATCCTTCGAAAAGAATTAGGAAAAACAAGACCAGCAAGCTTTGTCCGTGATCACCATGAAAATTGGAATGGAACAGGTTACCCAAGAGGCCTCGTCGGTGAAGACATCTCCATCCAAGGACGAATCATCCGCATCTGTGACTCCTTCGATGTCATGACCTACGATACCCGTGACTATAAATTGACGAAGATGGCCTATTATGATGCCTTCGAAGAATTAAAACGATGCAAATGGACAGATTTTGACGGAAACCTAGTCGATGAGTTCATCAACATGCTGATTGAAATCGAACTACCAGACTCCTGGTACGATGAATACAATGCAGAATTCATGAAGAAAATGTTTAAGGAATTAGATCTAAAAGAGCTTATGTGATAGGTGATCATATTGAAAATAACCATCGTTGCAGTCGGCAAACTAAAAGAAAAATATCTGAAGCAAGGTATTCAGGAATACCTGAAGCGGCTCGGCAGCTATGCCAAAGTCGATATTGTTGAAGTAGCTGATGAAAAAGCACCTGAGAATTTAAGTGAAGCAGAAGAAAAACAAGTCAAAGACAAAGAAGGCGAGCGAATCCTAAACGCAATCTCACC
>CALGNY010000275.1 GCA_937958375.1 uncultured Bacillaceae bacterium | reverse complement strand
GCGTAAAAAAGGCATATTAGGCTATATTAGCTTTCTGTGTGTAATGCTAGCTTGGTTTTTTTCAATGCTATTTTTCACTGGCTGGGATGCTCGGGGCGTCACCATTACTACTTTGACACCACTCCTATTAGTAATTAGTTTTGTACTAGGTATTTTAGGTCTGATACGATCCAATCACAAAAAAGTCCTCCCCACGATTTCAGTCATCCTTTCCGTATTCAGTGGCATATTGTATTTAACGATACTAGCCGTTTCGGACATGAGAGGATCTTAACTCTCATAAAGCCACAGTAAATAATCCCTTGACAACTCAATCCGACATTGCAATAATGAGAACAATCACATATTGGTACCTTTAATTCAGTCCAGAGAGGCTGACAAGGACAACGGTTTGGAAATGGGTGACGTGTACGCATGTTGCGGGAGACGTATACCTATTTCTGAAAGCTTCTTGTCGGTCGGACAGGGAGCTTTTTTTGTGGAAAAAATCTATGAATCTCCTTGTTCGACCTGGTGCCAGTGAAAATGACAAGGAGGAATTGAATATGGATCAAGAATTTTCATTACGTGCAGTACCGAAGTCTCATCGGGTGAGTTTCCTGAGAATGTTTGCGGTGATGATGGGGTTGACGTTTTTCTCGGCAAGTATGCTGTCGGGTGGCGAGCTAGGGTTAGGTCTTACTTTCCAAGAATTTATCTGGATGGTGCTATTGGGGAACTTGATTCTAGGCATTTACACGAGTGGGCTTGCGTTTATGGCGGCAAAGACAGGATTGTCGACGCACTTGCTGGCCAGGTATGCATTTGGTGAAAAGGGTTCGTATTTAGCTTCGTTTTTACTGGGCGCGACTCAAGTCGGTTGGTTCGGTGTCGGGTTGGCAATGTTTGCGGTTCCGGTGCATGCAGTGACAGGGATTGATATGTGGTTATTGGTCATTGTCTCAGGAATTGTCATGACAGCTTCCGCGTTTTACGGAATGAAGGCGTTGGCAATCTTGAGTTTCATCGCGGTACCTGCCATTGCGATTATCGGTAGTATTTCGGTTGGCATTGCGATTGACGATTTAGGTGGCATGGGGCAATTATTCAGCTACCAACCAGAGGCATCACTCGGACTTGCGGCTGCTTTAACGATCTGTGTCGGCTCGTTTGCGAGTGCCGGGACACTGACACCGGATTTCGTTCGGTTTGCGAAGACGAAAAAATCAGCCGTGATCATTACGTTAATTGCCTTCTTCATCGGAAATTCAGTGATGTTCTTGTTCGGTGCAGTCGGAGCGATTTCGACTGGGTTCGGTGACATATCAGAGGTAATGTTTGTACAAGGGTTGATCGTTCCTGCAATTATCGTTCTCGGCTTAAACATTTGGACGACGAATGACAATGCACTCTATGCGTCAGGACTAGGTTTTTCGAACATCACAAAGATGAAGAAAAACAAGATGATTGTGTTTAACGGAATCGTCGGGACGATTTTTGCGATGTGGCTCTACAACAACTTTGTCGGCTGGCTGACATTGTTGGGAGCCGCATTACCACCAATCGGAGCGATCCTACTCGCAGATTTCTTTATTCTAAGAAAAGGTCACTATGCTCCTCTGAAACAAATGACTTTCCCATCGGTTCGTTGGCCGGCAATGATTGCGTGGGCCGGAGGATTCGCTGCGGCTCAGTTCTTACCTGGAATACCTCCATTAAACGGCATCATCGGGGCGGTGATCTTATTTACAGGTCTGACTTTTGTCGTCGAGCGAATTTGGGGAACAAAAACAAGTGTAATCGTAGGAAAAGAGGTTTAATTCATGATTATTCAAAATGCATCTTTGGCGAAACGAGAAGGGTTATGGAATCTTCATATCGAGAACGGTGTTTTTACAAAAGTCGAAGCAGCAAAGCCAGTCAATGGAGCGACCGACGCAGGTGGTAAGCTCGTCAGCGCGCCATTCATTGAGCCACATATTCATTTGGATTCGGTTTTGACAGCAGGTGAGCCAAAGTGGAATGAGAGTGGCACGTTATTTGAAGGAATCGAAACCTGGGCTGAGCGAAAGAAGTCGCTATCGATAGAAGATGTAAAAAAACGAGCGAAGAAAGCAATCCAATGGCAAATCAGCCAAGGGATTCAGCACATTCGAACACATGTCGATGTATGCGATCCGTCGTTGACAGCGTTAAAAGCATTACTTGAAGTAAAAGAAGAGATGAAGGAATATGTCGATCTTCAGTTGGTCGCTTTTCCTCAAGAAGGCTATTTATCTTATTCAAATGGAGCAGAACTGGTTGAAGAAGCATTGCAGATGGGAGCGGATGTTGTCGGCGGCATCCCTCACTTCGAATTTACCCGTGAATACGGGGTTGAATCGATGAAAATAGCGTTCGACTTAGCAGAAAAATACGACAAGCTCATCGATATTCACTGCGATGAAATTGATGATGAGCAATCACGCTTTGTTGAAGTTGTTGCAACCGAAGCCTATGAACGAGGACTAGGCAGCCTCGTGACAGCGAGCCATACGACGGCCATGCATTCGTACAATGGGGCATATGTATCGAAATTAATGAAAATCTTAAAGTTATCAAACATCAACTTTATCGCCAATCCGCTTGTGAATACCCACTTACAAGGTCGCTTTGACGACTATCCGAAACGACGAGGCGTGACTCGTGTGAAAGAATTGACGGAAGCGGGTCTCAATGTCTGTTTCGGACATGATGATATCGTTGATCCGTGGTATCCGTTAGGCACCGGGAACATGCTTCAAGTTTTGCTCATGGGAATCCATGTGACACATCTGATGGGCTACCAACAAATCATTGATTCATTCGATTATATAACAGAAAACAGTGCGGTAACGTTAAACCTTCAAGATCAATATGGAATTGAAGAAGGAAAACCAGCGAATTTCATTATATTGAACGCGACGAATCGGTATGATGCCATTCGTACGCAGGCTGAAGTGTTGGCGTCTTATCGAAATGGGAAGAAGATTGCTGAGACGAATCCGAAAGAAATGTCTGTGTTTTTGGATGATGAGTTGAG
>CALGNY010000274.1 GCA_937958375.1 uncultured Bacillaceae bacterium | reverse complement strand
TTAGCAATCTTTCATCAATTCTTCATCCGAGGATCGAGTGCGTCGCGCAGTCCATCCCCAATCAAGTTAAATCCAAGAACAACTAACATGATCGATACCCCAGGGAAAATTAATGTCCACGGTGCCAATTGAAGGAAATCTCTTGAATCAGCAAGCATTTTCCCCCATTCCGGTGTCGGAGGTTGTGCGCCCAATCCTAAGAAACCGAGTGCTGCTGCT
Organism: uncultured Bacillaceae bacterium; assembly: GCA_937958375.1. Taxonomy (GTDB): domain Bacteria; phylum Bacillota; class Bacilli; order Bacillales; family Alkalibacillaceae; genus Allobacillus. The sequence continues at coordinate 5,286 of CALGNY010000274.1, read as the reverse complement.
TCCAAAATAGCGGTACCGAACCCTAATGTTGCCTGGACGATAATCGGCGCCATACTGTTGGGCAGTATATGATGAAAGATAATTCGGCCATTTTTCATTCCTTGTGCTCTTGCCGCAAGGATATATTCTTCTTCTCGCAGACTGATGACTCTTGATCGAACGAGCCGCCCAAAAATAGGGATGTTAATAATCGCAATGGCTATTAATGCATTCTGCAACGATGCACCCAATATCGCAACGACAGCAATCGCAAGAAGGATACTTGGAAATGCGAGCAGGATATCAAAAATTCGTGAGATAAGCATGTCGATCCATTTGCCAAAATATCCAGCAAGAATTCCGAGAAGTGTTCCAAATACCAATGCGCCGGTAACCGCAAAAAATCCAACGTAAAGAGAAATTCGGGCACCGTACGCAATCCTTGTCAGAATATCTCTACCTAAATGATCTGTTCCTAACCAATGCTCCGCAGAAGGTGTCATTAGCCGATTGACAGGGTCTTGATCTTCAAATCCATATGGTGTCAGGACAGGAGCCAATATTCCAAGAATCAAAAAGAATAAAATGATGACGATTCCGGTAAGTGCCATTCTGTTTTTCAGCAATAACTTCATCGTTTCTTTGAACGGTGAAATCTCTTCGATTTGTTCGGTATCCATCTGTTGAAGTCGCTTAGCGGGGTTGACGATAAGTTGGTCAGTATTTTGTTTTTCTTCCGTTTTCATATAGTTCCCCCCTAATATTTGATCCTTGGATCGATGAATGCGTACAGTAAATCTACAAACAAGTTAATGATGACAAATAAAAATGCAATGACTAAGATACCGGATTGAATCACCGGATAATCCCGGTAATTGATAGCTTCGAACACATAACGCCCAATGCCCGGCCAGCTGAAGATCGTTTCTGTCAAAATGGCTCCGCCTAGCAATACGCCAAACTGCAGACCAATTACTGTCAAAACAGGGATGACTGAATTTTTCAATGCATGTTTATAGATGATCAAGAACTGACCAGATCCTTTGGCGCGAACGGTCCGAACGTAATCCGACTTCATGACTTCCAACATACTCGAACGGGTCATCCGGGCGATAATTGCCATCGGAATCGTGCCTAAGGCGATACTAGGCAAAACCAAATGCTTTAACGTCGTAATGAGCTGTCCCATGTCCATATGCAATATCGAATCAATCACATAAAAATGGGTAATCGGCTCGATTGGATCCCGGCTATCCTGTCTTCCGTGGGCAGGTAACCAACCTAGTTCCTGAGCAAAAACCCATTGTTCCATCAGGGCGAGCCAAAATACTGGCATGGAAACACCGACTAATGCAAAGACCATCGCCAACAAGTCAAACCAGGAATTTTGTTTCCATGCGCTGATAATCCCAGCGTTTACACCGATGATGATGGCGAACAACATCGCAAAGAAAGTTAGCTCCATTGTGGCAGCCAACCGTGGGCCGATTTCTGATGTGATACTCGCTTTGGTTCGGAGGGATGTTCCCAAGTCGCCTTGTAGTAAGTCCCCTAAATAAGCTGTATACTGTACGAAATAATTGCGGTTCAGTCCCATCGATTCTTCTAAGCTTTCGATTGCTTCTGCTGTTGCCGTCTCTCCTAAAATGACTTGTGCAGGGTTACCTGGTATTAAGTGGATAATGGAAAATGTAATTAATGTCATACCAAATAGCACCGGTACGAGCATTAATAAGCGACGGGATGTATATGCAAGCATTGGTTCACCTCATTCCAATTTATGTAGGGAAAAAGGAAGGCAGTAGATAGTTCCTACTGCCGACCCCTTCATTATTGTGCTAACTCGACTTCTGCTAAGGATTCGCTTGTTGATGGGTGTGGCACATAATTCTGTACATTGCTTGACGTAGCCAAAACCGGTTCGGAGTGAACGAGTGGAACCATTGGCGAATCTTCATAAATGATTTCCTGTGCCTGTTTATACAGGTCAGCCCGTTCGTCCTGGTCGACTGCTCGTTTCGCTTGATCCAACAACTCATCCACTTCATCATTTTGATAGAAAGAACGGTTACTAGATCCTACGTTCGAACCATGCAACAAGCTACTCAAGAAGTAATCTGGGTCCCCATTCGTACCGGACCAACCAAGCATGAACAACTGCTGTTCACCTGTAAGTGTCTTCTCCAAATAAGGAGCCCACTCTTCACGGACAATGGTCGCATTTACACCAATCTCCGCTAAGTCGTTTTGGATGATCTCTGAGACGGTTTCAGGATCTGGCATGTATGGTCGAGCAACTGGCATCGTCCATAATTCGATATCCAAACCATCTGAGTAACCTGCTTCAGCCAAAAGCTCCATCGCCTTTTCAGGATTGTGCTCATATAATTCCAATTCATCATTGTACCCAAGATAACCTGGAGGAACTGGATTTACTGCTGGTTGTGCATAACCTGCATATAAAGCCTCTGCAATCGCATTTCGGTCAACCGCGTGATTGATTGCTTTACGGACTAATGGATCGTCTAATGGTTCTTTTTGTGTATTCAAGCCTAAATAACCAAAGTTATTTGCTGCACGCGTATGCAGGACAAGCCCATCCTCTTGCTCCACAGTCATTGCATCATCTGGGTTCAACCCATCCATGATATCAATCTCACCTGAACGGAGTGCAATCAATCGAGCCGCATTGTCCGGGATGACTTGGAAAATGACTTGATCTAATTTTGGCTGGCCTTCTTTACGGTAATCCTCGAATTTTTCCAAAATAATTGAATCGTCTTTACTCCAGCTAACAAATTTAAATGGACCGGTACCGACTGGGTTTTCATTAATGGCTGGTCCATGCTCCTCTAATGCCGCAGGAGAAGTAATCGCAAAATAACTCATCGCCATATTTTGCAGAAAGAACCCGAGTGGCTGTTTCAATACGAATTCGATTTCATGATCATTCACCACATTGATCTCATCGATAATATGACCATCATCACCTTTGTATCCGCCAAACATCGTTCCATACATGGAATAAACATAACCTTCGTCGGCGAATGCAAATTCGTGATCTGGATCCGACCAACGCTCGAAGTTTGTTTTGACCGCGTCAGCGTTAAAGTCAGTGCCATCGTGGAAAGTTACGCCTTCTTCAAGATAGAACGTATACGTAAGTCCATCATCACTGACTTCCCAATCATGAGCCAAGCCAGGTTTTACTTCGAATGAATCTTTTTCAAAATCCAAAAGACTTTCGTAAATCTGCTTCGTTACGCGTGAAGATTCACCATCTGTCGTACTTCCAAAATCCAAACTCTCTGAATCGCCACCTCGAGCGAAAACAAGAACTTGGTCACCTGAGCTTTCACCAGATGCTTCTGTACTTTCTTCACTCTCAGAGCTGTCTTCTTCCGTATCTTCCGTTTCAGAAGTATCCGTTTCTTCGGATTCCGCCTGAGACTCGTCATCTTCGTTGCCACATGCCGCTAAAAATAACATGAGTGCAAGCATGAGCAACAGCAAAGTCGAAAACTTGATCTTCATTCCTTGGCCCCCTTGAAATTTAATTTATATAAACAATCGTTCGCCTGATCACTCGTATAAATGACAGGCAACCGAATGTCTATTATCCACTTTTTTGAATTCAGGTCTGACTTGATGACAAATATCCATTGCATAAGGACATCTCGTATGGAAAGCACACCCTGTCGGTGGGTTGGATGGGCTAGGTACATCGCCTTCCAATATGATCCGTTCCCTTTTGATATCTGGGTCGGCTACAGGAACCGCTGATAATAATGCTTGTGTGTACGGATGCTTCGGCTGGTCATATAGGCTATGTTTATCAGCCATTTCGACCATCCTACCTAAATACATGACACCGACACGATCACTGATATGTTTGACCACACTTAGATCGTGAGCGATAAAAACATAGGTTAGCTGAAATTTATCCCGCAGTTCCTCCATGAGGTTCAAAATCTGAGATTGGACAGAAACATCCAGCGCTGAAACGGGTTCATCACAAATGATTAGTTTTGGATTATTCGCCAATGCACGTGCGATTCCAATACGCTGCCGTTGACCCCCACTAAACTGGTGTGGATATCTTGATGCGTGGTAGGCTTCCAAACCAACCGTTTCCAACAACTCCTGGACGCGTTCTCTACGCTCTTTTGCATTTGTCATTCCATGAACAAGTAAAGGTTCACCAATGATTTTTTCTACATTATGCCTAGGGTTTAACGAAGCATACGGATCCTGAAAAATGATTTGAACGTCTTTACGAAGCTGACGCATTTCTTCTTTCGATAGATCTGTCAAATCCCGATCTTCAAATTTCACCGTTCCATCCGTCGGTTCAATCAACCGCAAAATGGATTTTCCTGCAGTAGATTTACCACATCCTGACTCACCGACGATGCCCAGAATTTCTCCTTCATTAACGGAGAACGATATATCGTCAACAGCTTTCACATCGCCAACATGCCTACCCATAATCCCGCCTGTGATCTCAAAGTATTTTTTTAAATGATTAACTTCTAGTATAGGCTTCGTCATCTTCGTTAGCTCCCTTCTCCACCGCATCGTCATAAAGAAAGCATCTTACTTTCCTTCCGCTTTCTTCTTCAATCAATTCAGGATTATGCTGCCAGCAGTGATCGAATTGAAAATCACACCGCGGTGCAAATCGGCATCCGACTTGATCCAAAGAAGGCCTCATAACAGTTCCCGGGATGGAATAGAGCTTTTGTTCCGTCGCATAAATATTTGGCAATGATCGGATTAATCCTTTAGTATATGGATGCTTCGGAGCTTTTAAGATTTCACGTACCGAACCTTCTTCAACGACTTTTCCAGAATACATGACGATGACGCGCTCACACATTTCTGCAACGACACCCAAATCATGTGTAATCAACAAAATCGATGTATCTTTCTCTTTATTCAGCTTTCTCATTAAGTCTAGAATTTGCGCCTGAATCGTAACATCAAGTGCAGTCGTCGGTTCATCAGCAATCAATAATTCAGGGTCGCAGGACATGGCCATGGCAATCATCACACGCTGTCTCATCCCACCCGATAACTGATGAGGAAAATCATCAACGACTTCATCTGCTCTCGGAATCCCAACTAGTTTCAATAATTCGATAGCCTGCTCTCGTGCTTGCTTTTTATTGACGTTTTGGTGCAAACGAATGGCTTCAATTAACTGGTTCCCAATGGAGAACAATGGATCTAGTGAAGTCATCGGCTCTTGAAAGATCATTGCGATCTCATTTCCACGTAATTTCTTCATTCGTTTCTCGGAAGCTT
>CALGNY010000273.1 GCA_937958375.1 uncultured Bacillaceae bacterium | reverse complement strand
AGGTTGTACATAATATACTGAAATATCAGTAAAATATCAAGCCATTTATAGAAAAATTTTAAATCATCCCAAATATCAAACTAATTCCCTAGCAAGTCCGTATTCTGGCAGTTAGAGTTTTATCAAACATTGTATTCATTTTAAGCAAAAAAAAGAACCAGTTATCCGTGAATGGATAACTGGTTCACACAGCCTATAAAGCTGCTTTATATTCGTTTTTCTTAGCCCCACCAAACGATTGTTGTAAGAGCTAAAATCGTTAGAAATGCGGCAAATATTCCAGAAAAGATCATCGTTGTTGGCCACTGATGTCCTTCATTACTCATGTGCATAAAGTAGTAGAACTGAAAACCAACTTGAACCATAGCCAAGACGATGATGATTGGAATGGTAAACATCCGATCTAGATCCGCAGCTACAAGACCAAATGCGATTAACGTAAAGATAATCATCATTCCAAAGGTCAAGACTTGGTGTTTCATTTCTTCTTTTTTCTTCGCTCTGTAAAATTGTTCTTTTTGAGTTTGGTTTGTGGAATTGTTCTGAGCTACCATTAGCCTACCACTCCCATCAAGTAAACTACTGTGAAGATAAATACCCATACAACATCAATGAAGTGCCAGTATAGACTTACGATATAGAACTTCGGTGCGTTGTACAAGTTAATACCACGCTTCCAGTTTCGGACGATCAATAAGATAAACCAACCTAGCCCGAAAGCAACGTGGGCACCGTGGAAACCGACTAATGCATAGAATGCTGATGAGAATGCTGATGTCGTAAATCCATGGCCATAATCACGTACATAATGCTGGAACTCGTAAATTTCTAATCCAAGGAAGCTTAAACCTAGCAAGACAGTGATGATTAGCCAGAGGTTCATCTTCTTTGCATCATTATTCTTCATATGGTACATCGCATAAACACTTGTCAATGAACTAGTCAAAAGAATCATTGTCATGGCAAAGACTAGCCCAAGGCCAAATAACTCATTGGCCGGGACACCATCTAAGTGTGAATTTTTAAGTGCTAAATACGTTCCGAACAAACTTGCGAACAATACGGTTTCTCCACCAAGGAAGAACCAGAATCCTAAAAACTTGTTTTTACCTTCAAGGGTGGCTCTTTCAGGATCTTGCGGCAAGTTAGTTGATTTTAAAAGATCATTAGCCATTAGAACCATCCCCCTCTTTTTCTAATTCTTCTTTCGGAATATGATAGCCTAAGTCGTCTTTCAGTGATCTAACCGCCATACTACCGAAGAAAATGACAAATCCAATCACTGCGACAATCCACCACATTGGGTTATCTACTTGGTAAATGATTCCGATCCCTGCAATCGATAAACCAAGAGACATTACAAATGGTAGGATTGAGCTATTCGGCATATGAATATCATCGAGCGGTTCAGCCGGTTGCATTTTTCCGTTACCTTCTGTTTTTTCAATCCAAAGTGGGTCCAAACCACGAACCAATGGCAACTGTTTAAAGTTGTAATATGGTGGTGGTGAAGAAACAGCCCATTCAAGCGTTCGTCCATCCCACGGATCTCCAGAAGCCTGTGGTGCTTTTGCCTGCGTGTAAATCATGTTGATTATGAATAGTATAGTTCCCGCAGCCATAAAGAATGCACCGATTGTACTGATCAAGTTAAATAAGTCTAATCCTTGACCTTCTAGGAATACCCAGTAACGACGTGGCATACCCATTAGTCCCAAGAAATGCTGGACAAAGAATGTCAGGTGGAACCCAATGAAGAATAACCAGAAGAACCAGTGATTCAATTTTTCATTAAGTACCTTACCAAACATTTTTGGCCACCAATAAATGATTCCGGCAAAGATACCGAATACAGTACCACCAACAATTACGTAGTGGAAGTGTGCGATAACGAAGTACGTATCGTGATACTGGAAGTCTGCCGCAGCAGCACCGAGCATAACCCCAGTCATACCACCAATCGTAAATGACGGAATAAATCCAAGTGCAAACAACATTGGTGATGTGAATCGAATGGTTCCTCCCCACATCGTAAACAACCAGTTAAAGATTTTAATACCGGTCGGCACAGCAATGGCCATTGTTGCAATCGCAAAGATCGAGTTTGCAATTGGACCAAGACCAACTGTAAACATGTGGTGAGCCCAAACCATAAATCCTAGGAATGCGATTAACACAGTTGCAAACACCATGGATGAATATCCAAATAGACGTTTTTTAGAGAATGTCGGAATAACTTCACTAAAAATACCGAAAGCCGGCAATATTAGGATATAAACTTCTGGGTGTCCAAAGATCCAGAATAAGTGCTCCCAAATGACGACGTTACCACCCATCGATGGATCGAAGAAGTTCGCCCCAAATAATCGGTCAAACGTCAGTAAGAATAGTCCTACTGTCAAAGCTGGGAAAGCAAATAGAATTAGGATACTTGCGATAAATGTCGTCCAAGAGAACAATGGCATACGCATCATTGTCATGCCTGGAGCACGCATTGTAATGACGGTAGCTAAGAAGTTAATACCACCCATTAGCGTACCAAATCCTGTTATCTGAAGACCTATGGAGTAATAATCCAACCCATGGCCTTCTGAGAATATCGATAATGGAGCATACGCAGTCCAACCTGCATCAGGTGCCCCACCTGTAAACCAAGAAATATTAACCACGATACCACCAAGTAAAAACAACCAGAAACCTAATGCGTTCACAAATGGGAACGCAACGTCACGAGCACCGATTTGAAGTGGCATAGCCACGTTCATCAAACCGATTAACAATGGCATCGCTGCTAGGAATATCATGGTCGTACCATGCATTGTCATAAGTTCGTTATAGAATTGAGCTGAAACAAAATCATTATCTGGCTGTACCAATTGGATACGGACCAACATCGCTTCTAACCCACCGAGGATGAAGAAGAAAAATCCGCCAAAAACGTACAATATACCGATTTTCTTATGGTCTACGGTGGTTAGATAATCCCATAGAACGGATCCAAAGCCAGCTTTTTTTGTAGCTGTTGTACTCACGCTATTAACCTCCCTCTATTTTCTAAAAAGCTTGAGTTAGTTGCTATCCTCTGACTCTTCTTCAGAGTTTTCCTCGGAGTCTTCTTCTGACTCTTCTCCTTCTCCCTCTTCACCTTCTTCTTGGTTAGAGATTAAGTCACTGAGGTCAGAGTCAATATACTCTCCATCTTCAGCATTTTCAGGTGTGATTTCACTTGGGCTTAGAGACATTAGGTACTCTGCAACTTGATCCAACTCTTCATCCGACAAGTCATAATTCGCCGTAGTCATCAAGTTTCCTGGTTTCATCTCTTCACCTTTTGTATCAATCCACTCAATTAAGTTTTCTTTATTATATTCAAGGACTCCTGCAATCCGCTCACGGTCACCAAAGTTAGACAGGTTTGGACCAATCTTATTCGGTGAAGAGCCGAGCGCATGACAAGACATACAGTTATTTGCATAAACTTCTTGACCTGCTTGAGCTACTTGTGATTCAGGTGTGTCATCTTCACTCACTTGCTGCATATCGTTGACCCACTGCTCAAATTCACCTGGACTTACAGCAATGATCTTAAAGTCCATCAAGGAGTGTGAAGGTCCACAGAATTCAGCACATTTACCCCAATACACGCCTTCTTCTTGTGCATCAATCCAGATTTCATTTCGGTTACCTGTAGGGTTTACGTCCATTTTACCTTGTAGTGTTGGAACCCAGAAAGAGTGTATGACGTCTTCAGAGTGCAAGGATAAGTAAACTTTTCGATCGGTCGGGATGTATAAATCTTGACTGGTTGTCACATCCATACCATCGTATTCAAAATGCCACCAGTATTGTTTACCGGTAACGTTTACCCAAAGCTGCTCTTCTTCCTCGCCTTCAGCAGAAACCTGTGGATCGGTATCTACCAATGAGAAAGTATATTGGACAGTTGGGACAGCTAGAATAAGTAGTAGAACAATCGGAACGACCGTCCAAAGTGTCTCTAATGTGTGACTACCTTCTATCTGTTCCGGAATAAAGTCTTCTTGACCTTTCTTTCTGCGGAACTTCAGTAAAACAAAAACATAAATAATCATTACGACTACGAAAACGAACAACATAATGGCGATACTTAAAATCATCAGTTCAAAAATATCGCTTGCCCCTTGCCCTTTTGGACGAAGTGCACTAAGGAATGGTTCGCCGCAGCCTGACAAAATAAGTGCTAGAATCATCAAAGCTCCTATGGCTTTAAATTTACTAGTCAAACCTTTCATGTTCTTGGATACCTCTCTTTCTCTTATTCGTTCTTATGTTGTATAAATTTTATAAAATAATTAAGAAAATGGGATTTTCTTAATTATTTCAAATGAATGATGGAATGGTCGCAATAACCAAACCGATGAAAAACAACGTTAAATAATTCAGTGAATAGATAAACATCTTTCTTGCCCATTTTGTATCGTCTTTTGTGCGAAAACCTTTAAAAGCAAGAATTACCCATCCAATTGTAAGTAATGTCGAGAACACAAGAAAGATCGTTCCCAATGACGCGAAATAAAAAGGTAATGGCAATAGACAAATGGTATAAATGAATATTTGTCTTTTCGTAATCCCGTTTCCATAAACTACTGGAAGCATCGGTACGTTAGCTTTTCCGTACTCCTCTTTTTTCATCATCGCCAATGAGAGGAAGTGTGGGATTTGCCATAAGAACATTACTAAAAACAAGACAAATGCTGCTGGGTGTAAGGTTGAATCGACAGCTGCCCAGCCGATTAACGGCGGTGCCGCCCCAGAGAAACACCCAATCACTGTATTGATGGTATATTTTCTTTTTGACCACATGGTATATAGAAAGACATATACAAACCATCCAAAAAAGCCAAAGAATGCAGCTGCTGGTGATACGGCATATAGCGTAATCATTCCAATTGCCGAGAACGCGATTCCCATTCCCAAAACCACTTTAAGAGGGATGGTTCCCGTGATGGTTGCTCGTTTTTCGGTGCGTGACATCAGATGATCGATATCCCGATCATAGTAGTTATTGAGGACACTCGCCCCGGCAATAACAAAAGCCGTCCCGACCATCATTCCTACAAAAGCAACCCAGTTACCTGAAAACGTTTGGTTTGTATAGAATAACGCAAGCCAGAAACCAGCGAATGCTGTCATTAAGTTGGAGTTGACTATCCCAATTTTAATCAAAGCGAGAAAGTCTGTCCATAAAGCTTTCACTCCAGATGATGATGTGGAATCCATCAACTGTGAGGAAGATGATTGTGCTGTGCGTGGTTCATTCATTGATATGATCCCCTCTCGATTTTCACCTTTCTCAAACCAAGACACACAACTTACTCCTTTATAGCTAAGTACATAAATTATTGTATCATGGAAATGCATTCACTTCTATTTAATCATATAATTGCTGGATATGTGTGAAGAATATGTGAAAAATGAATGTCAAAGTGACACCACTAATAATTTAGCATAGAGTGTAAGGGTTGTCATTACCATCATAACTTATTCCGACAAATAACTAAAAAGATATCTATGAAAAATTCGTGTTATTTTATTATAGCCAACTTGTCTGTTTCCTAAAGAAAGTTAACGAATTTAACGAACAAAGGGAAACACTCCTTGATTGGTCGTATGTAACCCGTAAAAACCGGATTCTACATATTTTTGGCCCATATTTCCCTTTCGTGGGCACATAATTTATGACGAAGGACCATTTCCCTCCACGGTGGGCGCATATATCACTGTGGCGGACACATATCCCACTCCGGTGGGCGCATATCACACCATATCGGATGCATATTTCATGGCGGAGGGCACATATGACGTCACGGTGGGAACATATCTTCTCGCGAAGGGCACATATTTTTCAAAGTTGGTAACATAAAATCTCACGAAGGGCGCATATCAGGTATAGAAGGGACCAAATACTTGCCCGGTGGTTACATATCTTGACTTAAAGGTCACATAAATCACGCATTCGGCACCATATCTACAACCTCCCTACTCAATCTTGAACACTTCCTCCATCTAAACAAGTAATCAGGCATCGATTCATGTTAAAATGGAATTTGGACGTGCTAGGGATCATTATCTATGATTTCACTAAAATGATTCAAACAAGCGTATTTTTCGATTTGGATCAGTTAGAATGTTAAAAAGTTGTAACCTTTCTTTATTTCAATATCATCAATTTTGTTTTATGCTTGTTGAAGAAAGTTTACTGGCCTGCGAGAAAGGTGTAGAACACAATGAAAAAATTATTACAACCTAAACCGATTGCCGTCATCACGTCAATCAGTATGTTTTTCGTATTAATTGGGGGAGCACTCGTTACAAAAACTGAATCAGGACTTGGCTGCGGACGAAGCTGGCCGCTTTGTGACGGACAGTTGATTCCGTCGGAGATAACGTTTGAATTAGTAGTTGAATTTGGCCATCGACTCATGTCTGGCTTAGGGATTATTTTGGTATTACTTCTTTCCTATATTGCGTGGAAAGATTATCGAGATGTGAAGGAGACCAAATTTCTGGTCTTTCTATCGATTCTGTTTCTGATCATTCAATCTCTATTGGGGGCAGCTGCTGTCTTGATCGAGCAGTCAAGCTTGGTCAAAGCCCTTCATTTCGGTATTTCATTAGTTGCCTTTGCGGCAGTTGTGTTGCTTGCGATCATCATTTTTGATGTTGACCGCAAATTGCATACTGAAAATGTTCACATACCGAAGTGGTTACGAATTCACTTTATCGGATTGTTCATTTATACATTGATTGTTGTCTATTCCGGAGCACTCGTTCGACATAAATACTCTAGTCTCGTCTGTCCGGATTGGCCATTTTGTTATAATGACGCACCGATCAACAGTGGACTTGGTGCCGATCAATGGATCCAAATGGGTCACCGGACCTTCGCAGGTATACTGTTCATTTGGGTCATATACGTGTTTATCCAAGTGTTGCGGAAAATCGATAACCCATTCATCCGTAAAGCCTGGACGCTCGGTACAGTGTTTATCCTATTGCAAGTCATTTTGGGTGCGTTCATTATTTTCACAACAGGTAACGTGATTGTCGGTTTGCTACATGCTACATTCATTTCTCTATTCTTTACGATCCTATCTTATTTCTTAATGCTGGGTCGTCGGAGCCGAATAGCCGAAACAAAATAAGATCTCTACTCAGTCGCTACCGATCAGGTGGCGGCTTTTTTCCTATCTAATAGGAAGAAGCCCAAAGGATCCGTTACCTTTGGACTTCTTTCTTATCACTATTCAAATTCAATCAATAGGTCACCAGACTCCAAAGCTTCTCCATCTTTTACTTCAACCCGTTTGACGGTCCCTTCAAATGGTGCTTGGACAGTCGTTTCCATTTTCATGGATTCGGTAATCATCAGATAATCATTTTTATTCACATGTTCGCCAGCTTTGACAAGCACTTCCACAACCGTTCCTGGCATGGAGGCACCGATCTGTTTCGGATTATCCGGATCGACCTTCACCTTTTTATCCTGGACATCTTGAATGCTTTCATCACGGACGACAACTTCTCGAGGTTGTCCATTCAATTCAAAATAAACGACCCGCGTACCATCTTTTTGTGGTTCACCAATGGAAACGAGCTTGATGATCAGTGTTTTTCCCTGTTCAATTTCCACTGAAATTTCTTCGCCGAGACGGAGGCCGTATACGAACGAAGGCGTATCCAACACAGAGACATCACCATATTGATCACCAAATTTTTCATAATCCAAGAACACTTTTGGATATAAGGCATAGCTCACCATTTCTTGTGGTGTCACTTGCCGATTTAGCTTCTCATAAAGCTGTTCCTTCAATGCTTCGAAATTGACGGGTTTCAATTGTTCACCTGGGCGCCCTGGAATTTCTTCTTTTCCTTTTAAGATGATTCGTTGCAGTTCTTTCGGAAACCCTTGATAAGGCTTGCCAATCATTCCACGGAAAAATTCAACAACCGAATCCGGAAAGTCTAAATTCTCTCCTTTTTCATAAACATCATCGACTGTCAGGTCATTTTGGACCATAAATAAGGCCATATCGCCGACAATCTTAGAGGATGGTGTCACTTTGATCAAGTCTCCGAACATATCATTGACCGTCCGGTACATCCGCTTCACTTCATCCCAGCGTTCCCCTAAGCCGACCGCTTTCGCTTGTTGCTGTAAGTTACTGTATTGTCCACCAGGCATCTCATGCAAATAGATTTCTGTATGCGGTGCTTTCAGTCCACTCTCATAATTGGAATAATAATCACGGACATTTTCCCAATAACGATTCAATTCTTCATAGGCTTCAATGTCGACTTGAGGCTGACGATCATTACCTTCAAGCGCGTGATACAGACTATTTGCGCTTGGCTGCGATGTATGCCCTGCCATTGAACTGACGGCGACATCAACGGCATCCACGCCTGCTTCGATGGCTCTTGCGTACATCATGACGCCGTTGCCGCTCGTATCGTGGGTGTGTAGGTGAATCGGAATATTGATTTCCTTTTTCAAAGCAGAGATTAATTGATAGGCCGCTTCTGGCTTCAATAGTCCCGCCATATCTTTGATCCCTAAAATATGTGCACCGAGTGATTCAAGCTCCTTCGCCAACTCAATATAATATTCCAAGTTGTATTTCTGTCGGTTTTCATCCAAAATATCCCCGGTATAACACATGGAAACTTCAGCGATTTTATTTTGCTTCCGGACAGCCTCAATGGCTGGTTTCATCCCTTCCACCCAGTTCAGGCTGTCAAAGATTCTGAAGACATCAATTCCTGCTTCGGCACTTTTTTTGACGAATTCATCAATGACATTGTCAGGATAATTCGTGTATCCAACTGCATTACTCGCGCGCAATAACATTTGAAATAACACATTCGGCATTTTTTCACGTAATTCAATCAGACGTTTCCAAGGGTCTTCACGTAAAAAACGATAAGAAACATCAAACGTGGCACCGCCCCACATTTCTACCGAGAATAAATTCGGTAAAAGTTTTGCCGTTGGTTCGGCAATCTCCAATAAATCTTTGGTGCGTACGCGTGTAGCTAACAGTGACTGATGGGCATCACGGAAAGTCGTATCCGTCAGCAGCACTTCAGGCTGCTGTTTCAACCACTTACTAACCGCTTCAGGACCTTCCTCGTCCAATAAATGCTTGGTCCCTTGCCCGAATGGCTTTGAAGGATCGATCTTTGGAATCTTTGCTTTCTCAAATGACGGTTTCTTAGCTTCCCCTGTTGTGAGTGGACTGTTGACGGTCGTATGAGCGAGATAGGATAATAGCTTAGTCCCCCGGTCCTTCTTTTTCGGAAATACAAAAAGCTCTGGAGTCGAATCAATAAATGTCGTGTCATACGAACCATTCAAAAACTTTTCATGGGAAATGACATTTTCCAAAAACGGTATGTTGGTTTTGATGCCCCGAATACGAAATTCTTTTAAGTTACGAACCATCTTCTTCGCTGCTTGATCAAATGATAAGGCCCAGGTCGAAACCTTCACTAACAATGAATCGTAATGTGGCGAAATGACAGCGCCCTGGAACCCATTGCCGGCATCCAAACGGACACCAAAGCCTCCACCTGTTCGGTAGGCCATAATTTTTCCTGTATCCGGCATAAAGTTATTCAACGGGTCCTCGGTCGTGACACGTGACTGAATCGCATAACCGTGGGTAGAAATTTCAGATTGCTCCGGTAAACCAATCTCTTCATCGTGTAGCGAATAACCCATTGCAATACGAAGTTGCGTCTGCACAATATCACAGCCGGTGATCATCTCCGTAATGGTATGTTCGACTTGTACCCGTGGATTGACTTCGATGAAATAAAACGCATCATCGGTCACAAGAAACTCAACCGTACCTGCATTTACATAGCCAACATCCTTCATGATTTTGACGGCCGCATCGCAAATGGCATGTCGTTGTTCTTCAGACAATGAAATGCTAGGAGCAATCTCAACTACCTTTTGATGTCTGCGTTGTACGGAACAATCTCTCTCGTATAAGTGCAATATATTCCCTGCATCGTCCCCTAAGATCTGAACCTCAATATGTTTCGGTTGCTCGACTAATTTTTCCACATAAATTTCATCACTGCCAAAAGCGGCTTTAGCCTCTGACTTCGCGCGTTCGTACGCTTCTTTCAACGCTTCCTTGGTACGGACGATTCGCATTCCGCGTCCGCCACCACCGAGCGAGGCTTTGATGATAATCGGAAATCCGTGATCTTCAGAAAATGCTTCCACTTCATCCAATGATTGAACTGGACCGTCTGTTCCCGGGATTACAGGAATGTCAGATTTCACAGCTTGATTTCTCGCTTTGACTTTATCTCCAAAAATGTCCAAATGCTCACTCGTTGGACCGATAAATATGATTCCTTCTTCCTCACAACGTCTGGCAAAATGAATATTTTCAGATAAGAATCCATAGCCAGGATGGATCGCATCGACGCCGACACGCTTAGCCGTTTCAATAATCCCTTCGATGTCCAAATAGGCATCGATCGGCTTTTTCCCTACACCGACCAAATAAGCTTCATCCGCTTTGTATCGGTGATAGGAACCCGTATCTTCTTCTGAGTAAATGGCGACGGTACGGATATTCATCTCCGTGCAAGCACGAAAAACACGGATGGCAATCTCTCCGCGATTTGCGACTAATACTTTATGAATTGCTTTCTTCTCTTTCATGTTGAACCTCCCAATAACAAACGCTTATTTTTGTTCTCTATTTTCTAAATTTCTACATAAAACGAATAAATCCTGCAATATCTGAATGATTACTCTTTTTCTTATTCCTATATTAATTTTGTGTTCGTTCCATTTAAAATGGGAAGTGTATGAAGGTAGGAGGCTATTAACATGAATGAAGATGCGTTAATACCTGTCAACCGCAGCTTTTTTAAACAGCCTACATTAGTGTTAGCCGAACAATTGCTGGGTTGCTTGTTGGTCCACCACACAAAGGAAGGTCTTTTGGCAGGCAAAATCGTTGAGACGGAAGCCTATTTAGGGAAGGAAGACCGTGCAGCACACAGTTTCAACAACCGAAGAACAAAACGAACGGAAATCATGTTTCATGAAGCAGGGCTTGCTTACATTTACACGATGCACACCCATCATTTGTTCAATGTTGTCACCGCTGAAGAAGGAAATCCGCAAGCCGTATTAGTACGAGGGATCGAGCCGATTGCCGGAGAAAATCGGATGCAAGTCAATCGACCCGTCAAAGAAAGAAGAAACCTGACAAGCGGCCCCGGAAAACTGACGAAAGCCATGGGGATCGACTTGTCGCATTACGGCCACCCGCTTTGGGAGAAGCCACTTTACATTGCCAAGGGAGAACACCCTGAGGCTATAAAAATCGGAAAACGAATCGGCATTCCAAACGCCCAAGAAGCAACCGATTTTCCATACCGGTTTTGGATTCCGAACAATCCTTTTGTTTCAAAATAAACAGAAAAAACTCAAACAGATGCTGTCTTAGAAAGAGCATTGTTTGAGTTTTTATTATGAATAATTCTTTGTATTTTGGGCAACTTCATGCAAAGCACTGAGTTGTTTCTCCAAATTTTCCATGATTGCTTTACCGTCTTCTTCTTGAATGAGATCCAATCGGACGGCAAAATTAATTTCCCGTGACAAACCAAACATTTGAGTATCTAAAACCTCTTCATACAGAGGGCATTGAGGCATCGTTAAGTTGTCCATTTGAACTTTGATCAATTGTAGAATTTTATCTGCATCCGCCTGCAAGAGGGCTAGTGCTTGATTCTTTTCTAGCGATATTCTAGATGACACAGAAAACCCCTCCTTACTTTCCTACGTTACCTATTTAATAGTACCTTTTTCATTGGCAAATTGCAAGAAAATATGTGCTCAAACGAAAACAAAGATCGAACAACCAAGCGTTTGTTAAAAGATCGACCAGTGCTTATCGTGGGCTAGATTTTTCAATAAACTTAATCCAACGACACTGTTTCCTTGCGAATCGAGTGCAGGCCCAAACGCCGCAAGACCACCAGATTCTTTGACGACGCCCATAATACAGCCAGACACACCACTTTTTGCAGGAATTCCCACTTCGATCGCAAAAGTACCTGATGCATCATACATCCCACAAGTCACCATAAAGGTCTTACAAATCCGGGCAACGTGTGATGGCAATAATGGGTGATTCGTATCCGGGTCCCTACCATCATTCGCAAAAACAGCAGCAATCCGTGCAAGCTGTTTCACGTTGACGGTGATAGCACATTGTTTCGTATAAACGTCGAGGAGCTCTTCCACACTGCCGGTTATGATGCCATTTTGTTTCATGAAGTAACTTAACGCACGATTCAAAAACGCCGTTTCAAATTCAGATCGGGCAACATCTTCGTCAAAATCAATGGTGTGGTCATCAGCAAGCAGGCGAACAAGATTTAAGATTTCCTCAATCATTTCCTCCGAACCACGACCGCGAATCATGTTGGTTACAGCCAATGCACCCGCATTGATCATCGGATTCAATGGTTTACTCGGTTTTTCGACTTCTAATTTTTGAATGGAGTAAAACGGATCACTGGATGGCTCTTTACCGACCCTGGAAAATACCGCTTGCTCCCCATGCTGAATCAATGCAAGTGCTAACGTCAACACTTTGGAAACACTTTGAATCGTGAAATAATAATCCGCTTGTCCAGCACAGGCGACTTCTTTTTCACCAATCGGATAATAGGCTGCTGCGTTAATTTCAGGCTGCTGATTCGCAAGTGCAGGGATATAATCAGCCACTTTTCCATTATTCGCATAGATTTTTACATGTTCAAGCCAATAATGTAGATCCTTTTCATCGATATCAACCATGAAAAATTCACTCCTTTAATGCATTGGTTGCTAATGTTCGTTATACTGTTTATGAATTGATTTATGAAAGAGGTGTACAGCTATGTTAATAGTTCAGTTAAAAGGAAACGTCAAATATCCGATTACGCTCGATCCAACTGTATGGATTTTTGATGATCGAAAAATCAAGCTGGAAGAAGCTTTTGTACCGGATACGGAAAAAGATAATCCAGAAAATGACCCAGAGCACCAACAACGAGTCAGACCACCTGTCAATCGAAGCGTTAACCGATTCGAAGGAAAGAAAGTATTGGAAAACAGCTACGTCATGCCAATCCAATCGTTCGTCGAGACTTCCGAACCGAATGCCGATGCGGACAAAGCTATTTTACATACGAAACAAGGCGATGTCGAAATCACCTTGGATCAACTGAAAAATGCTTTGTTGATTTTCTCGAAAGTTGGTAAACCTTTAAAGGAAGATGGTCCCGTTCAATTATTGTTTGGTGATGGTTCAAATCAGGATGCCCCAATCGAAGGAATCGAATCCATTTCCATCAAATAATTAAATTAATTCTATCTTCTCATGAATGACGGTCAATTGTCTATATTTACTATGCATACAACCCCCTTTTATCATTCAAGCTAATGAAAAAGGGGGTCATCTTTTGAAAAGAAAATTGCTACCCATACTTTTCGTTATACTCGTTCTCGCAGCTTGTGGCAACCAAGAAGCTGAAAATCATACCGAGAACCCCGATTTACTTCAAGTTGAAAATGAAGGGAATTCACAAAATCGGGAACATACAGACCAAGAAGCTGCAGAAAGGCTTACCGAACTAGCGACGAGAGTTCCGAATGTCAATAATGCGAGTGCTGTTGTTTTCGGTAATTACACGATCATTGGACTCGACATTGATGACAATCTAGACCGGTCACAATCCGGTTCCGTCAAGCATGCCGTCACAGAAATCATTAAACATGATCCATATGGGCATTATGCATACGTTCTCGCCGATCCTGACATCATGGCGCGGATCGACGAAATCAACGAAAGCATCCAGTCAGGCGAAAGTCCGGGTGTGATTCTCGAAGAATTGGCGAATATCGTTGGACGGGCCATTCCTGACATGCCGATGCGGGAAACGAGACCGGAAAACGAGCAAAATTCCGAGCCACAAAACGATGAAGACATCGAGCAAGAACGCCAAAATCAAACGGATCATCCGTTATAGGTTGTCCACCACAGCCCAGATAATCCTATCTTACGACGATGAAGCTCCCTTGCCGATTGACAAGGGAGCATCTTTATTGTTGCGTTGGATATTTGGTTGGGTCTTCGCCTTCTCTTACTTTGTTGTAATATTGGACACCGAACTGTGACCCTTCATTAACCATTTTTGAATTTTGGTCACCCTGTAGGTCAGGTTTACCGGATTCTACTTGTGGAATTTGATCTTTTTCACCAAAGTATCTATTTTTCAATCCGTTAATTTTCGTCATCACCTTTTGTTTACGGTTCTCATCTGACATCACATAAGCGACTGCCCCTGCACCAAGCGCGGCAAGTAATCGTTTTTTCATCGTAAAACCCCTCCCATTATTTTCGGTACAGTTTATAATGTTAACAATTCCCTACCTTCCTAATTTCAAACCTAGAAAAATACACATGTCAGAAAAAACCTTCAGTTCCTTTAACATGTTATTGCCTGAACTGCATTTTCAGATGATTCTGATTTAAAGATTGTGCTTATTTTGTTCATGAAGATTTTTTTAATGAACATCCATTGTCATATTTGCACCCTCTAGGGGATGATATGCGCCCATGTTTGCGGGATTTGCGCCCTCCAGCATATTTTATGTGCCCAAAATGAAAATATATGTGCCCAAACCCGGAAAATATGTGACCGTGATGATTGTAAATGAGACCTAAATTACATATATGTGCCCATCGTTGCTTTTTATGCGACTTAAGCCGATAGTTGAAATTCTTCATTCCAAAAAATCGACTAAAAGTGATATAATGAAGGTGATTTGAGGTGAAAGTTTATGCGTGTTAAATGTGTTCTTTGTGACCGGGTGGATACATTAGAACCTTTCTCACTACTGGCAAAGGAATTACGCAAAAAAAGAAAATTAAGCTACCTATGCCCAACGTGTGATGAACGGATTACCCAGAAGGTCAAACAAAAAAGACAAATAAATACGAACCAATAAAAAAACTGCCACCGATGGGCGGTGTGGCAGCTTTATTGATTGTTTTGTTCTTGTGCGGCTCGTTCTTTACGCTCGCGGTGTAAACGAAAGCGATAAATTCCGAGTACAAGCGCGATCACGATCAATACTTCGACAATCGGTAAGGCAAACACTGCGAATATAGCCAAGATGAAACAACCAAAAAACAGTAATATGTATATGATTACGGATTTCAATATTGGCAGTTCTTTTGCGAAGCCTAATTTATACGTAATTACCGATAATATAAATACTGTAAAAAACAACAGCCAAAAACCGATGTCGCCGCCTAGATCCACTAGGAAATAGCGTTCGATCGGGCTAAAGCTGAATTGATTGTCTACGGTCGTATCCATGGGGGTAACCTCCTATCGTTCCTTTTCAATCATACTAAATCAGACAACGTTTTTCCATGAGGAAAGATGAAGAATTATTGAAATAAAAGTGAAATCGTACTTTATTTTTGAGGAGTTGGGTAAAAATATGGCATATAAAGTAAAAATGTTCCTGTTGGCGATTGTGGTCGTATCCATGTTCTTGGCGACCGCTGTAGCGATCAGTTTCCAAAATTATTGGCTCGTCGCACTATTCTTTATCGGCGGTATTGTTGTCATGATGCTCGGATTAATGTATAAAAGAAAATATCTTGCGGCATCAAAAAATCTAAACCATTAATGGAATCAACTCCAACTTTCCAGGTGGAAAGCTGGAGTTTTTCTATTTCTTCTCTTCAATATATTTCATATAATCCTCATGAATCACACGGTTTGCAACCAAGACTGTATTATCCCGTAGCAGGTCGAGCGGGCGTCCATCCACTTGCGTTGCAATTCCTCCGACTTCATTGATGATGACTAATCCACCTGCGATATCCCACGGCGAAAGACGCATCGTAATATACGCATCGATGATTCCTTCTGCAATATAAGCAAATTCCAATGCGGCTGATCCATAAGACCGTGTTCCCCTGACATCACGAATTAATTGATGGATTTTTTTCTCATTCAATCGTCTATTCGGAACAGACCAGAAACTATTGATTCCAACCAAGCTGTCTTCAAGTGTCCGGTCTTCGCTCAAAAGAGGCAGGGATTTACCATTTTTATATGCACCTTGCCCTTTAATCCCTTCGTAAATGGTGTCATTCATTACATCATAAATCAAGCCGATCAGGCCCTCGCCATTGTGATAAATTCCTACTGA
>CALGNY010000272.1 GCA_937958375.1 uncultured Bacillaceae bacterium | reverse complement strand
AGGTCCAAATGTCGCTGAGCGGACGCCAACAACCCAAATTGCAAATCAATTTTCAGAAATAAACGAAATTATGGTATAGTAGGGAAAAAGTCACCACAACCGTAGAAGGATGATGCGTATGCGTTTTAAGAAATCCCTGCATGAGAATCATGTGTCTCGGCCATTTGTGGTTGGATCAATCCTTTTATTGCTTCTCGGCTTGGTTATCAGCCCGATCAGTAATACCTTTTTATTGATCTTTATTGCTTTGTTGCTCGTTGTGATTTATGTTATCGGCCGTTTTTATGAAAAGCATGTCGATGATTTCCTGGAAATTGATACGGCACGCACACAGCAGCGAATGGATCCGGGTGATGAGGGTGAAATCGAGATTGTGATTCGACAAAAGGGAATTCTGCCGCTTTTATTGGCTACGCTCTCACTCGAGTTGGATGATGCCATTGAGCTAGCTTCAGGAAAAACACATAGGCGACGAAATCGGACATTTATCGAAAGGCCCTTCAGCTTGCTGTTCTGGGAGGAAAAGAAAATCCGGCTACCCTTTACGGCGAAGCACCGTGGAATTTCAAAAATTCGCTCCCTTGAAATCAGTGTCACAAATCCCTTTAACCTCAATCGGATTTACTTAACTGTTGAAAATATCAATTTGTTAGAAGTTCTCGTCTATCCGGAGCAAAGTGTTTTTCCGGGAATGGATGAGATAAAACCAAAGGGAAAAGGGGAACACCCGACACGCCAGTCTTTATATATCGACCGAACGCGGACAATCAGTACACGGCCATATATGGCAGGGGATCCATTCAATCGGATTCATTGGAAGGCAAGTGCGAAAGAGGGCGACTTGCAAGTGAAGGTCGATGAAAATGTCGGACATATTTCGTGGATGTTTATTTTGAATATCAAAGTACATAGAAATGACGAAGAAGCGTTTGAAGAGATGATCAAGAAGCTGACCTATATGGTGTACGTAGCAGCGAGAGAAGGGATTGCTTATTCGTTTTTTATCAATATCCCGTCACTGAACCAAGCACCTTATATTCATTTGTCAGAAGGGATCGGCCGCAAACAGCTTGGCACGACATTGGAATTATTGGCTCGTGTCGAAGGTGGGACGTTCACGATTCCATATGAGCGGCTACTTGGGATCATCTTAAGAAAAGAACAAATTCCTACTGACGTGATATTTGTGGAAACAGCCGATCAGCTAGATTCTATGCATGCACAACTGTTTGAACGAAAAGGCGCCCGCGTACATCATTTGGATGCAGAGGGACTTACACGGAAGGGGGCGATACGTCATGGAACACTTGCCTAGTCGCTACCTTCAACTTTATCAATACATCCTTGAAGTTTTTCTGTTGTGGATTGTCATTTTTGCCATCAGCGTTCCGCGAGGGATCGAGGCATCCCTACCGAAATTCCTCTTGGTTGCACTGTTGGCTTATCTCATTTCCTTCTTGTTATTTAAGCGACTGAGAAAGTCTTTTTTACCTTTCGCTTTGCCAATCGTGGCTGCAGTAACTTGGTTGCTCGGTTTTGATATTTACCAAACACTGTTGATCAGTGGTGTCCTGACGGCTCGATTAGAAAGTCGTTTTTTGAAACCGAACCAAGAGAACGAAGAAGTGATTTTTGTCGTTACGATGGCAATCAGTATTGTGGCATACCTTAATTCAGTCTTGAGTAATTTTGAGTTTGCGAATTATTATTTGATTCTTGCTGCATGCTTTATTTTTGTTTTCTTCCTCGGACGCTTGATTTTATATTTTGTGAGTGACCCGGAAGGCTTTGGCAGTGTGAAATCGAAAAAAACGGCTTGGTTCGTTTCGATAGGAGTCATGTTGTTCGTCGGAACCTATTTGCTGACGGTCAGTTATCCGTATTTCAAATGGCTGTTCGGTTACGCCTTGTATGGAATCGTTCAGGCCATATCATGGCTATTTTCGCCGATCTTTAATTTGGCCGAATGGATTTCGATTGACCCACCTGAAAATCCTGTTACTCCGGAAGAAGATTCAATGGAATGGGGGGCAGCTGATCAACGCGAGGTGGATACAAGTTTCCTCGCTCACTATATCCATTGGTTTTTGATTGGGATCGGTATCGCGATGGTTCTATTTTTATTGTACCTATTTTATAAATATCGCAAAAAATTGGTGGGCTATGAAGAAAGAGTTCAAGAAGACCCAATCCATATGGAGAAAAATAAAACGACGGAACATCGATTATGGAAACGGAACCGAAGCAAGCCACCGAAAAACGCGGTCCGGAAAGCTTATTATCAATTGGAAAAATGGGCAGCAGACCAAGGAAGAGGACGTTATCAAGATGAGACCATTGAAGAGTGGCTAGATCGAAGAGGCATTATTGGGAAGCTTCGGGATGAGGTGCTCGCTCAATATGAAAAGGTCCGTTATGGAGAACGTGAAGTAACCGAAGTAGACTCCTTTAAAGAAAACCTTACAACACTTAAACAGACATTAACTCGGGGAAAAGGATGATTTTTTGAATAAATGGACAGGCTATCAGCTCCTTGTATGTATCGCATTAATTATTGGAGCCATGATCTTTGAAGCCATGGGAATTGATTTTGCGGTGCAACCAGGGGATTCAACAGGTTTTTTTAGTTCACAATTATTGATTCTGTTTGGCTTTTTGGTTTTGAGTGGGCTCATCAGTTTAATCTTTTTGTTTCAGACGAAGAAAAGTGACACATTCCTGAAACACCCGGCATGGAAAAAGATGCTCGGAATCATTTTCGTTTGGTTCATCCTGTCGTTTATCGGGTTGATTCTTCTTTTTGAAAATGACTTTCTATATCCGTTAACCGGTGCCAATCGAGTTATTTTCTATGTAATTCTGTATTATTTCATTTTTCTGTTTCAGTTATTGATGATCGCTGGCGTGCACAAGTTTTCCGACCGTACCGTTTCGGCAGAAATACAAATTGAACGTGCTTTTGCGATCACTGCATTGTTCGCAGCGATTTTGGTGTTTGTCGTTTGATTGCAAGTTCAAAAAATGAGTAGCCATCCAGTTGTCGGAAAGCTACTCATTATCACTTGTTTTACCTAAATAACTTTTCATCAAAGTTTTGCAGTGCATCATTTCCTCATGATAGTCATAAAGCATGGAGGCGAGAGGGATGAGCTTGAGCCGAGCCTCTTCGTCTCCTTCATCATAATAATCGATCAATTCTTCAATCAACTTTTTGACGTCAGGCTTGGATACGTTGTGAAGCGGGTCTGCATCTTTCGCACGAATTCGGCCTTGGTAGAGGAGCATCAATTTTTCGTGTGTATGCAACACCTTATCAACCTCTTTCAAAATCCGCCTGCTGACATCTTTTGAAATATGTTCGATATCATAATCCATCCGGTGAAGGGTCGTCAAAAGATCGAATGACTTCCGGCTTAAGGAGATCAGTGAACGGAAAACGACAAGCTTTCTCGCCCGTTCGATTCCTTTCGTTCTTGAATAAACCCGCTCTTCAGAAAATAAAAGATACGTGTTTTCCAACTGCCATAGTTCCGTGTTTAATTTCTCAATTTCTATTTTCATAGCCGGTTGATCGGCAAGGTGTCGTGTGGTCACACGAACCCACTGCAAAAGGTCGGTGGTGAGTTTGTTGATTTGATGAAATAATTGCGTCTCATATTTTGGTGGCAAGAACGCAAGGTTCACGACGAAGGCAGCCAAAATACCGATTAAGATTGACGAGAAGCGGATTCCCGCAAATTCCATGTAAGGCATGCCGGATGAATCCATCATCAGTGCAATCACCGCGATGATCGCGATAAATGTTGTATCTTCCTTCATCTTGAAAAGCGTACAAAGCCCTATGACAAGCACAATACCGGCCCCGATCAAGAATGGTTCATTTCCTGCGGTCAACACGAGGAAGATTGCAATCCCAGCACCCAAAATATTGGCTTGGATTTGCTCGGCCATCGTCTGAAATGACCGGTAAATCGATGGTTGGAGTGAAGTTGCCGCAGCAATCGTACCGGCAAAAAAGCCTGCTTCAAAATTGAACAGACCAGCGACATACATCGTGATCATGATGGCCAGACCCGTTTTGAATGCTCGCGCCCCTAATTTCATATCTCCACCTACCTTCATCTAACCTATCTGAGATTACCGTTCCCTTATATCACTTGCGGAAACATCTTGTCCTATTCTATTCATTATAGCAAAAAAAAGAAGCATCCGCTTTGTATCCGCGAACACTTCATCTGGTAGCACCAGAAAGGAAGGGAGTTTCATAACATTTGTTCCTTCAATAAGGGGATAACCCAAAAATTCTGAATTATCTATATACTATCACATATTTCTGAAAATGCAAGAGTGTTTTAACAATTTTTCTGAAAAATTTAAATTTGTTGCATTACTCCCTCGCCATCTCCTCGAAGCTCTCTTCAACCGCGTGCAACGTTTTCTCGATATCCTCATCCGTATGGGCGATCGTGAGGAACCAGGCTTCATATTTGGAAGGTGCCAGGTTGATTCCTCGATCAAGCATCAAATGAAAGAACTTCGCGAACATTTCTTCATTGGTATTTTCGGCTTGCTCATAGTTGGTTACTTCTTCGTCTGTAAAGAACACAGTGAATGCACCTTTTAATCGATTGATTTTTACAGGAAGCCCATGTTTTTCGGCGCTTGCCAATATACCTTCCTCCAGCTTGGCACCCAAACGGTCTAATTTTTCATAGTGCTCTGGGTTATTCAAGACTTCTAAGCAAGCGATGCCGGCAGCCATCGAGGCAGGGTTACCCGCCATCGTCCCCGCTTGGTAAGCAGGCCCGAGAGGTGCGACTTGTTCCATAATATCGACGCGACCACCGTAAGCACCAATCGGGAGTCCACCACCGATGATTTTACCCATCGCGATGAGGTCAGCGTCGACACCCGTCAACTCTTGGGCACTTCCGTAATGGAAACGAAACGCCGTAATGACTTCATCGTAAATCAGTACGCTGCCATTTTCATGTGTCAATTCCTTTACCTTTTCTAAAAATCCAATGGCTGGCTCGACGATTCCGAAATTGCCGACAATCGGTTCCACCAAAACACCGGCGACCTGATCGCCATGATGCTCGAGTGCTTCACGGAAAGCTTCAACATCATTGAACGGTACGGTAATCACTTCTTGGGCAATACTTTTAGGTACCCCGGCTGAATCTGGCGTGCCTAACGTTGAAGGACCAGACCCTGCAGCAACCAACACCAAATCAGAATGACCGTGGTAGCACCCTGCAAATTTAATGATCTTCGTCCGGTTTGTATAAGCGCGAGCAACACGGATCGTCGTCATCACAGCTTCCGTTCCTGAATTGACGAAACGTACCTTTTCCAATGAAGGGATGGCTTCTTTCAACATACGAGCGAATTTATTTTCCAACTTGGTTGGCGTGCCGTATAGGACACCGTTATGGGCCGCGTGTGATATGGCCTCAGCGATGTGCGGGTGGGCATGACCCGTAATGATCGGACCATAAGCCCCTAAATAATCGATATATTCATTCCCATCGACATCCCAAAAACGGGATCCCTTCGCTTTTTCCATAAATACAGGCGTACCGCCGCCAACACCTTTGTAGGCTCGGGATGGCGAGTTGACCCCACCGACAATCAAATCTTGCGCTTCCTGATATAGTTTCTCTGAAGTAGGTCGATTCACAATAATTCCTCCTAAAAAACAAGTTCAATTCCTATTCTAGTATACGGATTCGTGTACATGTTTGGCTAGTCCCGTTCATATAATGAAACAACTAGATGAAAACTGGTGATTCAATGGACCGATTCTTTGTTATTGTTGTGCTGATCATCATCGTAAGCAGTCTGATTGTGTTTATGAAAAATTACCAAGATGTCCGCGGTGCCTTTTCAAAAGAGCTGTTCAGTTCGTTCATTGCTATTTATTTCATTCTCATGCTTGGCTTTGCGCTGTTATATTTCCTTTTGGCGGAAGCCGGTTTCTCGCTTTTGATTGATCAATCACTCCAATCGGGTACGCCGACTGAACGTTTTTTTCAGTCGGTTTATTTTAGTGGAGTGACGTTGATGACGGTCGGGTATGGTGATGTGACACCAATCGGAATCGGTAAGCCAATTGCTTTAGTTGAAGCGATGATCGGATATCTATTGCCTGCCGCTTTTTTGTACAAGCTTTTACGTTAATCACCAACAAATTTATTTCCCGGGAAATTTCGCCAAGGCATGTAATGATTCGTCAACGTATTTTTGGGTCATTCGACGAAATAGCTTCCCTCGGGTAACAAGTGAAAATTATTGTCACTGTCAGAAAACTTCGGTAATCTTATAAGTAGAGAAGATTTAAAGGAGGATTCTGAACATGACGATTAACGTAGGACAACCGGCGCCAGATTTCTCATTGCCTGCAAGTAATGGAGAGTCTGTCAGTCTATCAGATTATAGAGGGAAACATGTCGTATTATATTTTTATCCGAAAGACATGACACCAGGGTGTACGACAGAAGCGTGTGATTTCCGTGATCAATATGAAAAATTCAGCGACCTTGACGCTGTCATCCTCGGGGTAAGTCCAGATTCCGTCGATCGACACAATAAGTTCATCGAAAAACATGAACTGCCATTTTTATTGCTGGCAGATGAGGACCATCAAGTCGCTGAAATGTATGATGTGTGGAAGTTGAAAAAGAATTTTGGAAGAGAGTATGAAGGAATTGAACGTTCCACTTTCATCATTGATAAAGAAGGTAATTTGGTCAAAGAATTTCGCAAAGTACGTGTGAAGGATCATGTGGAAGAAGCCCTACAATATATCCAAGAAAATTTATAATCGAAGTCTTTAACAAACAAAAAGGAGCTAGGGGATATGCGCGTACTTACGACCTTTAAGACGAAAGAACGGATCAAGGAAGATTTCGAAAGCACGTTTCCGTCGGTAACCTTCGATTGGAGAAATTCCATCGAAGAAAGTGAGCAGACAATCGACCAAGCAGAGGTCCTTGTCACGTACGGAGTCGATCTGACGGATGAATGGATCGAAAAAGCGAAGCAATTAAAATGGATCATGGTCCTGTCTGCAGGGATTGATGATATGCCGTTAGACACGATTGCTGAAAAAGGAATTCAAGTAACGAATTCACGAGGGATCTCCGCAGGTCCGATGAGCGAATATGCCATTTCAATGATTCTGCAAGTCGAACGAAATGCAAAAGAACTGATGGAGCATGAAAAGAACCATGTATGGTCCCGAAAGGTGAAAATGAACGAAATTTCCGGAAAAACGATGCTGGTCACGGGAACCGGTGCGATTGGTCAGGAAGTCGCTCGGCTTTCCAAAGCTTTTCGGATGAAAACAATCGGTGTATCAAAAAGCGGGCGAGCGAAGGACCACTTCGATGAAACGTATACGATCGAACAATTGAATGATCAACTGCCTGAAGCAGATTACGTCGTAAACGTTCTTCCGGCAACGAATGAAACGGAAAAAACATTTGGCCGGAAACAGTTCCAGGTGATGAAAAAAGAAGCGATCTTTTTGAATATGGGACGAGGCGTTACCGTTAACGAAGCAGAACTGATTGAAGCATTGAATGACGGTGAAATCGCGCATGCCATCTTAGATGTAATGGAAGAAGAACCACTCCCGGCTGAAAGTCCATTGTGGGATATGGAAAACACAACACTCACACCACATTTATCAGGGATCTCAAGACATTACCAGCCAAGAGGGTTCGAGATTTTTAAACAAAACTTAGACGCCTATTTGAAGGGTGAGGAATTTCCGCTCAATCAGATCGACGTCAAGAGGGGGTATTGACATGCGTATTTACACGCGGTCAGGTGATAAAGGAACCACTTCGTTAATCTATGGCAAGCGCGTACCCAAAAATGATGTACGCGTAGAAGCATACGGGACATGCGATGAAACGAATTCCATGATTGGTTTGGCACGAAGTCATTTGATGCAGGAATCATGGGATGGAAAACAGGAAGTCATCGATGCGCTTCATCAAGTCCAAACAATTCTATTTCATGTCGGTGCGGAGCTTGCGACACCGAAGGATAAAGAAGTGATGTGGAAGCTCAAACAGGAACACATCGATCACTTGGAGAATACAATTGACCGTTGGGACCAAGACCTTAAGGAATTGAAGAACTTCATTTTGCCATCAGGCCATCCAGCCGCAGCTAGTTTGCACGTTGCCCGCACGATTGCAAGACGTGCGGAACGTGTTGCGATTGCCATGGGGGATGAACTGACGAATCCAATGGTCCAGTCTTATTTGAACCGACTGTCTGACTTTTTGTTTGTCGCGGCACGGTATGTCAATCAACATTTAGGTGGCGAAGAATTGCCACTTCATACAGATATTTAACCACCGTTTGACTGTTGGTCATACAATTCGATTGACAACCCCACCAGTGACTTAGTAAACTAAATTATAAGGATTCTAAAATAAGAATTTTATAATTTAAGAAAGCGAGGTGCATGACGGTGACGGAACAACGATTACAAGAAGCATTGACTACATTGAAAAATTCTGGTGTCCGGATCACACCACAGCGTCATGCAGTGCTGGAATACTTAATGTCAACGATGAAACACCCGACGGCAGATGAAATCTATAAAGCATTGGAAGATAAGTTCCCGAATATGAGTGTAGCGACGGTTTATAATAACTTGCGCGTATTCTTGGATATTGGGTTAGTTCGTGAATTGACGTATGGAGATTCTTCCAGTCGCTTCGATTGTAATACGACTGAACACTATCATATTATTTGTGATGAGTGCGGCAAGATCGTTGATTTTCATTATCCATCACTGAATGAGGTGGAGCAGCTTGCGGAGCAGGTTACTGGATTTGACGTAACCAATCACCGAATGGAAGTGTACGGCACGTGTGAAGATTGCCAACAGACAAAGCATTAATTCATTTTAAAATGAAAAAAGGGCTATTTGCGTAGCCCTTTTTCATTACGATTTTATTTTGACTGATCAGATTGCTCGTTTTCTTGTTCTTTCCAATACCTCTTAGAATTATACTTTTCATCGAATTCTTCACCCTCGAGGTTTCGATCCAATGTCAGTGGTTGTTTACAATGCATACATGCATCAACGCGTCCGAGCATCTTGGTCGGTTTACCACATTCCGGACATTCGATTGGGACGGCTTTTAACGAGAGCGAACCGATCCATACATAAATCACGGTACTTAAACCAATAGCAATCAGACCAAGAATCATGAACACAACCATTAACCATTCAATATTTCTGAAATAAAGACCTATATACATAATAATCATTCCGGCAAAAATGAGCACTAAAGCCAACGTCCGGATTTTATTGATTTTACTACTATATTTTAGCTTCATGATGAACCTCCTCTTTCCATAGGAAGTATAGCATATTTAGGAAGAATGCTGTTAACGAAAATTTAACTTTCAACAGATTGTCGAATATTCAGTGGAGGGTTCAAACATTATTGGTCGAATGAATGAGGTATGGATTTCAATGAAGAGTTTCCAATAAGGATAAGCTATTCATTAGCCTATGCTTATTTTTTTATTTCGTCTAATGAATCTGAATACAAAGGGGAATGCAATTTGAAAGGTATCGGAAAAACGATTCTTATTATTGGAGTTCTTGCCACTTTCGGTGTGGGAGCTTACTATTTCGGAAGCCATTATCTCAGTGGGGATGAGTCGGCGGATAAAGAAGAAATTGATGAGGAAATTGAGCAATCTAGGGAAAGAGCAAAGAAAGATGTCACCGAAGAAGACATTGCCGAATATGAAAAAGAAGGATTAAACCCATTCGGTGAGGCGAGAGAACAACAAGAGCTGACAGAGGAACATTATCAAGAATACATTCACGGCATGTCCCATCAAAAAGTGAAGGCAAATGAAAAATGGGGATTCTACCTGATTACACAAGAAAGAATTGAATGGTTATTGGATGGTTTAGAGAATGTTGACTTCGGTTCTAATGAAACCATCTACCAAGATATTCTCAGTCGATGGGCAGAAGGTGATTTCACACAGGCCGATCAAGATCATAACAAAATCTGGAGGATGCAAGGCGGAACAGTCGGTGAAGCATACGGGATTTTAAGTGAAGAAGAGGAGCAAGCATATATCCAGCAGGCAAGAGAAGGTTCGGTTGAAAGGTGATCGACCTTCTTCAATGAAGAGATTACTTTTTCGCATGGGGTGAAGAAAGATGACTGGACGTTCTTATATAGGAAGTAAAATATGGATGAATGAAAAAGTTGATTTCTCTATTGACTTTAATAAATACTCCGTGCTATATTTATAACCGTCGCAAAAAACAGCACGACGACTTGTTGGTTTCACGTAGAAAAAATAATTGACTTATTATTGGATCCGTGTTACATTAATAAAGTCGCTGTTTTGAGGCGAGCAAATGAAAAGATTTCTTTCGAACCTTGAAAACTAAACAAAATAGCCTGATGTCAATTCGGTTTCTTTCTTA
>CALGNY010000271.1 GCA_937958375.1 uncultured Bacillaceae bacterium | reverse complement strand
GACGTGACCGAACTTAGCCGACCCCCAGGAGTCTACGTATATTTCCTTCGCTTAATTAAGCATAGTTTGGATTCAGAAAAGAGTTACTTCGTTATGTCTCAGCCTCTTTAACTTCCTAAGATACCAACCGTAACCCAATCGTCGCCACCACAATCAATACAATGAAAAAAATCCGTTTTAAGCTTCTTGATTCACCGTAAAAAAGCATTCCGGCAATTGCGCCACCAGCTGCTCCGATTCCGGTCCACACAGCGTAAGATGTACCCATCGGAAGGGTCTCCATCGCCACACCAAGCAGGATGAAACTTGTCGCAAAGCTTGCGGCGAGGAGAAGGTAAGAGGTAAGATTCTTCTTTTGGTGTACCCGGTTCATCATCATGACACCAACCATTTCAAATAAACCACCTACAACTAACGCGACCCATGCCATGATTAATCCACCGCCTTTCCTTCTTCGTCCTCAACGAGTTTCAGGCCGATAATACCTACCAACAAGATTAGGATGAATATCGCTTTTGCAAAACTGAATGGCTCTCCAAAGACGATAAAGCCCAGTAAAACAGTCCCAGCTGTCCCGATTCCGACAAAGACGGCATACACAGTTCCAACCGGTAGTCTCCGTCCAGCAGCAATCAGTAAATAAAAACTGACGATGATTCCGATAATCGTCAATGTCCATTCCAAAACGGAATCGGCATATTTTAATCCAACGACCCATACGATCTCAAATAACGCGGCAATAATGACTTTCAACCATTCTTTCTGCATACCAAAACTCCCTTTCACGAACAAAATAAAAAAGCCAGGTCGATGACTGAAATTCAGCATCTCCCGGGCTTTTCTCCCTCCGTGTCACAGAAAATCTGTGTGTTTTCTCTCGGACCAGTCTGGTGTGCGACACCACGGAACCCTAGAAAACTATATAGTAAAAATAGTTGTCTTTATCTTGATCTTCCAGTTTATTTTATACGAAGCCAAGCTTCTTTTCAACTTTGGCCAACTCATCGAGAAAAGCAGGCCGTCTTTTATGCGTTTCTTTCAATGTATGAATTAACTCTTTGGTGACAGAAGCCTCGATGACTTCACCAAATTTGCGGATCTCTCTGCACACTTGCTTGTATCCTCTCCGGTCCGATGTATTGTCAGCTTCACGAATGATCAAATCCTGATAAAGCTGTGCGACTTCACTCGGATAATGGTCGGCCAATACAGCGTAATACGTTTGGATATCGAATGGGTTTTCTTTGCAATAGTAGAGTAATCGAACAAAGTCATTTTCTTCTAATGCTATGTTTGGGTAGCTCCGTGGAAGGAGTGATTGCTGTTCCATCTCTTGAAGGATTTTTTCGATTACGTTTTCCCATTCATTCTCATCATATAACTGTTTCAATTCTTCATAAACATTGTAAAAACGTCCCTTTTTCAGCATGTCGATCAAAAGTGCTCGCTGGTTTTCTATGTCATTCGTATGCCGGTAAACGATGAGTTTATATTCATCATAACTATCAAATGTCCGTTCAGAGGGTCTCCAACCGTTTTTATCTGCTTCATCGGATAACTGAAGTGCTTGGTCGAAATTCTCTTGTTCAATTTCAAAGGTAATGACTTCATCACGGAGTTTTCGGTTATTGATATTTTCATAGAGCAACTCACGGTAACGTTCTGGCTCATCGTTTCGTTCATAGATTTTTAGCTGAATTTTATAATAGAAGGCCTTTGTGTAATCACTATCTTTTTCAGATAGGATTTTTTCCAATCGCTTTTCTAATTGGCTTCTAGGTTTTTTGTCTGTCGATAACTCAGCCGCCACATGTAATAGATCGCTTTGAAAGTTATCCCAATCCTTGTGAATTTTCTTTTTTTCCTCATTCATAATTTGCTTGAATACAAATTGTTTAAGTTCAGGTGACTGCTGTACGTGTTCATCTTTACTGATGACTTCCAGAAGACCAATACTTCTTTCAACCAAATCGCCGACCGTTCCGTATGAATCATCTGTGTAGTTAAAGGCGCTGACGGATGTATTCACGACGAGAAGTGCGAGTTGCGTGGCGAGTTCATATTCATCATTATGATACTTATCCCATGCGTTAGCCAACACGGTTGCCGAGCCTTCAAATGCCCGGTTGACGTTATGCAATCCAAAGATGATACCCCGTCCACGCTGCTTTTCTCGACTGATCGCTTGTCTGATCAACTTCCTGCTTTGTTGCAGTTGTTCCTCTGGTGTTGCGAAGTACAATTCGAGTTGTTCTTGGATAGATTCATTGTTTGTTGCGAATTTCATAATCAATTCAACCAATTCATCCTTGGGTAGCTTTTTTAGTTTGGATTCAATTTCCATAACGATTCGATTCCTTTCCGTCTCAATGTCTTCACAACTCTATCATACTATTTTTTGTGCAAATAAAAACAGCTTGAGAAACAGCATTGCCATTTCCCAAGCTTCTTATAGGTTTATTATTTTTTTCCGAAATAGAAAAATCCGACGAGTAGTCCGACTAGGCACATGACGATGGAAAAAATCAAGAACGGGATTGCGCCGAATTGGAAAATGAGTGGCACAGACAATGCCGTTACGAGACCGCCGCCAAGGAACGGTTCATAAACGAGCTGCTTATACCCGAATGCCTCAAATGCTGGCGATTCATTATCCGGGTCGGCTACACGCATGAGCAATAACCCAGTTGCAGTTACACCCATCGATTGTCCGAGGTCCCCGATACCACGCTCAAACCAATAAGATGGGATAATCCGTGGTGCCAAAATCAAGAGCCCTAGTATATTCCATGTAATACCGACAACAGCGAATAATAAGAATGGAATTAAATACTCACCGATAACGTCAATCGAAACGGTGGCAATGGCCGTTACAATTAAAATATCCAATGCAAAGCCTTGGATACGGTTCATCATTTTCCGGTCGATGACATCTGCTCTATCCAATTTATTGAAGAGTACTTGGACAATAATCCCACCGATCATCGCGAGTGGGAATAATGGAATGTACGTCATGAAATCGGCATCAAACGTGACAGCTTCAATCCAGATCAGGAATTGTAAGATTAAATAACCAACTAAAATGGCTAACCCTACTATCGCAAAATGAAAAGATAGAGGTTCAATCGACTCGGGACGAAGCGTCATTTTTGCAGCAGGCTCCCGATTTTCAAACTCCATAATTCCTTTTTGACGAAGTTCACTGAATCCTTGAACGTCATCAATCACTTTAGTTTTCTTCGTACGGACAGCCCAGTTAATCAAAACAATACCGGTTACAACACCAGCTAAAATCCCGACTGTCGCAAGGCCAATCGCCAAATCATAACCTTCCGCAAAGCCCATTTCCTCAAATGTATCCGCCATACCGGCAGCCGTTCCGTGACCACCTTCAAAGGCAACTTCAATCAATGCACCAGCAATCGGCGGCACCCCAAAGAAAGGTCCCAGTACGAGAAGCACGAGTAAGATACCGACAACATACTGTCCCCAGCCGATGGTCCAGCCAAATGCAAGCTGCGGTCCACCGAAGTTCCAGATCCGTTTGATTCCCGGAATTGCCGCACCAAGGAATAATGTGGCAAATACCACGTTAATCATTAACCCAGGCAGCGCGCTCCAAACTTCTAATATGTTTTCTGTCATGATTCCATTCGTCCAGAAGGAATCTTCACCAACGAAATTCTCCATAATTTTTCCTAATACTTGTGGACCCAAAAATAAGGCCAAAAATCCTCCAATAATTGATGAGGGGATAAATAATTTTTGGAGCCATACGACACGCACTCGAATCCACTTACCGATCAATAAGAAAACCGCTAAATATAAAAAAGCAAAGCCTATTTGGTCGGGTGTCATTATTCCTACTCCCTTCTGAGGTGAATCTCTAAGTTGATTCTTCCCCTTCCCATTATTGTTCAAACCAAATGGATGGGTAGAAAGATTTAGTTGAATGTGCTGGTGATT
>CALGNY010000270.1 GCA_937958375.1 uncultured Bacillaceae bacterium | reverse complement strand
AGCAAAGGACTGAAAATCCTTGTGTCGGCGGTTCGATTCCGTCCCAAGCCACCATGTTAATGAAATGTACAGGATGGTCCCTCTATGGATCGTCTTTTTTTATTTGTCGTAGGTTTCAAAACACAAAAAACACCCACAAAAAAATATAATTCACTCAATCCCCCTATTAAATCCGATCAATCGATTTTAGATTGAATTGGTTCGTCAACGAACTTCCTCAATATGTTTCTAAATTACCAATTTTTTAGTAGGAATTATACAAGTTCATTACAATTCGATTAAAGAGGTTTATTTATGCCTAGTTCCTATGATAGATTGATACACGTGAGAATAATAGATAACTAGCTAACTAGAGAAACGATAAAAAATAGAGATTTTTGCTAACTCGAGTTCAGTTAGCATTTATGGAGGATGTAGATTTTGTTAAATATGATCGGGAATGTACGAGAAGGTATGCAGCGTTTTGCGAATCGTGTGAAACAATTCAATCGAACCAGTAAAGTAGCATTCGGTTTGACGATTGCTGTAGCGGGAACTTCAACGGGCACAGTACTGGCTTCTACAGATACAGACAAAGATTTGGGTTTACAAGAAATCTATCATGTCTATTTCGGTGAAGAACATATTGGATCTGTTGAAGATAAAAAAGAAATTGAGCAATTCATCGAAGAGCGGAAGCAAGAGGCTCAGTCGAACCATGATGGCATTGAACTCATTCCAAGTGAAGAGGTCAATTATGTTCGCGAACTAGTTTTCCAATCCAGCCCAAAATCGAATGATGTGCTTACGAATCTGGACGAGCAGTTGACATTTGCGACTTCAGCAATTGAAATTACGGTCAATGATCAACTGATTGGGTACGTGAAGGATTTGGAGATGGCGAATGAAGCGATCAACCAGGTCGTTAATGAATTCTTACCTGAAAAACTACAGTTAGATGAATACACGCTCGTAAAAGAAGAGGATGAACAGTTTGAAATCCCTGTGGATCTATTGCCAAAGGATTTCGAAGTTGAAGAAGAGGAAACGGAGCAAGAAGAAGATCCTAAAACAGTCGTCCTACCAGAGACAGTTTCTCTGAAAAATGATTCGGCAACTATTGACGTCAATTTCACAGAAGATGTCGTAATCTCTGAAGAACGCGTCAATCCAACAAAACTATTGGAAGTCGAACAGCTGACGAAGTTGATTCAGCGCGGCGTTTCAATTGAAAAAGAGAAGTCCGTTGAAGATGAAGAGTCAATCGAACAAGTCGCTGATAAGAACAATTTATCTATGGAAGAATTACTTGACCTAAATCCGGAATTAGATGATACAGAAATCATTCAAGCCGGAGCTACAGTCAACGTCAAAGAAGAGAAAAACTTCATAGACGTCCTTGTAACGGAAGAACGTACAGAAGAAGAATCGATTGATTTTGAAACCATCACAAAAGAAACCGATCAATTGTACCGAGGAAAGTCTGAGGTTGAAGAACCAGGCGAAAAAGGTAAAAAAGTAATCACGTACAAAGTGACGATGAAAAACAACGAAATCATTGCTGAAGAAAAAATTGATGAAGAAGTTGTCAAAGAACCAACGGATAAAGTTGTTCTAAAAGGAACGAAACAAGTATCCAACCAAGGTACAGGATCACTCGGATGGCCAGCAGTCGGCGGAACCATCACAAGTAAGATGGGCCCTCGTTGGGGTTCCTACCATAAAGGAATCGACATTGCTGGAGTCGGCAACCGCTCGATTTTGGCAGCTGACAATGGAACGGTGGTACAAGCTGGCTGGGATGGCGCATATGGAAATCGTGTTGTCATCAACCACAACAACGGCTTGAGAACAACTTATTCTCATTTAAGTTCAATCAGTGTTAGCTCTGGACAAACCGTCAAAAAAGGCCAAACCATCGGCCAAATGGGCGCAACCGGTAGATCGACCGGCGTCCACCTACATTTTGAAGTTTACAAAAACGGTTCACTCGTTGACCCACTAAATTACATCAGTCGATAAGATCAAAAAAACCTCTAGCTAACGTGGCTAGAGGTTTTTTGCATCTACAATGTATTAGGCTTCTTTCTTCAAAATGTAAAGTTCTTTTCTCTCTTCGGACTCTTTTTTTCCATGAACCAAGTAATAAATGAACAACGACGCGAAAATGATGATGGCCATCGTTACATAGAGCCCTCTGAATCCGACAACGGGCATCAGAAAGCCTAATAGGAACGGTCCAAGACCAATTCCTGTGTCGAAAAACACAAAGAAAGTGGATGTCGCCAAACCTATTCGGTTACTGTCGGCACGGTTCACAGCGATGGTCTGTGCACTGGATTGAACGGTTCCGAAACCGACACCAATAATCGCACCAGCAATCAACAGTGTGATACCGTGGTTCGCTTGGCTTAACAGCAACATACCTGTTCCAAACAGGACAATACACGGATAGATGACAAAGTTCGGTCCTTTCAGATCGAATAGTCGACCGGTAATCGGGCGTGACAAAACAAGGAAGATGGCATACGTCACAAAGAAAAAGCTAGCGGCATCAACCAAGTTAATTTCGGTTGCATACGCCGTCATGAAGGATAGGATACTCGAAAAAACAAACCCACAAACGACCATGAAAATCGCAATAGGAATGGTTGTTTTCTCAAAGTAATCACTAAGCAGAAATCCTCGACTTTGTTCCGGTTGGACGACTTCTTTTTCAACAGCCACATGTTTCGGTACTTTTAACATCGCAGCAGCAATTAACGCGATTAAGGCAAAGACAGTCGTAGCGACGAAAATGAGTGAATCATTGAAATGCTGAGTAATGATCAAGCCCAGAAAAGGTCCGATTGCCATCGCGATATTTTGGCTTGTCGCAAAATAGCCCATTCCTTCACCACGTCTTGTCATCGGAATCGTTTCTGCTGCAATCGTTCCGGTTGCCGTCGAACAAATTCCGAAAGTAAACCCATGGAAAAATCGAAGGACGAGCAATAATGCCAGATTATTGACCGGGAAATAAAAAAGCATCATCAAGAAAAAGAAAAATGCGCCGATCAGCAAAAGCTTTCTTTTCCCAAAGGATGCAAGAACTTTCCCTGCAATGGGGCGGACAAGTACGGCACCTAATACAAATATGCTCGATGCGAGTCCGGCCATACTTTTTGAAGCGTGAAAATGCTCGATGG
This sequence comes from uncultured Bacillaceae bacterium, assembly GCA_937958375.1. Taxonomy (GTDB): domain Bacteria; phylum Bacillota; class Bacilli; order Bacillales; family Alkalibacillaceae; genus Allobacillus. The sequence goes on along the minus strand of CALGNY010000270.1, from coordinate 702 downwards.
AGTATACCGCTAAGGTAACCATCAGTATATAGAATGAAATGAATATTAAAAAGTTCGACGTCGAAACCATGATAAAGTTTCGGGTCCATAATTTTGGTTGTTGACTCAAACAGATTCCTCCTTATTGATTTTGAACAGTAGTCGTTGAATGGTGCGAAATGTGATTTCAAGGTCATCTTTAGGGATTTCCTCGACCAGCTGTTTTTCAAATGCGTCGATGACTGCACTGGCCTGATCATAAACATCGAGTCCTTTTTCGGTTAACTGGATCCGTCGCTCGCGTTTATCAGCACTCGCCACTTTTTCAATCAGCTGCCGATCTTCCAACCGATTGACCGTGCGCGTAATGGTCGGCTTTTCGACTTGAAAGTAATTGCTGATTTCAACAAGTGTTGCGGCTTTATTCTTCTGCAAATAATAGACAATCGACCATTGTGACTGATATAAATCGAGGTCAGCTATATGCTCGTTGATCTTTTTGGTAAACGTTCTTGAGAACTGTAGATACTGGTGAAAAAATGCTTCCAATAAACTCACCTCTGAAAATTAGTTACCTAGGTAACTATATATGATAAAAGCGAATTTGTCCAGTTTTCATGGAGGATCGGTAAATATATAGGGCTGTTTGTTACAATGTAGATAAAGAGATTGCGTGTCTGTAACTAGAGGTTGAGCGGGTTCATTGAAAGGTTGAACGAGTTC
>CALGNY010000269.1 GCA_937958375.1 uncultured Bacillaceae bacterium | reverse complement strand
GAGCACAATCGTGAAAATGACTTAACGGTGAATATCACGAAAGAAAAAGCGTTGACCAACGTTCGCTCAGCTACAAAAGACAATACGGTCAACATCCGGAGCACACGCAAACTGACATTAGAAGAAGCAATCGAATTTTTGAATGATGATGAATACTGCGAAGTGACACCAGAATCAGTCAGACTACGGAAGAAAATCTTAAATAAAGGCGAGCGTGAAAGAGAACAAAAACGCGCCAAAAAAGCATAAATCACGACATTAAATCTCCTGCGATATTGTAGGAGATTTTTTTATGAAAAAATAAAGACCCTGCACTACCATTGTGATATTCCAGTCACATGAACTAGGCAAAAGGCTTTATCTTGTAAGACAGCTGAAAAAAACACACAGCAAAACACCAAACAAATCTACCTCAATCGTCCCGGAATGAAGGCGTTTCAGAAAAGAAGCGATGTTTGAAAAAGGTCTGAAAAGAGTAAATACATAAGGACAACAAAAATAGACATCCATAGAAGGTGAGACAAATGAATATATTGATTTGTTCAACAGGTTCACGAGTAAAAATGGTGGAGTACTTAAAGGAGACCCTCAAACCACATGGTGGAAAAGTGATTGCAGGCGACTCCGACCGATTCTCACCTGCGCTATACCATGCCGATGATTACGTTATCTTACAGCCAATCAATGACGAGGGCTATATTTCATCCGTGATTGATGCATGCAAACGAAAAGAGATTGATGCGATCATTCCATTGATCGAAGAAGAAGTGCCTCAATTGGTCAAAAACCATTCTGTTCTAAGTAATTTAGGCGTAAAACTGATAACGAGTGAGCAAGATATGGTCGATATCTGCACAGATAAATTAAAAACCTATCAATATATAAAAGAACTTGGTTACCCAGGAGTTCCGACTTTTTCGTCCGTGAGTGAAATGAAGGACCTTTTGGAGGATGATGAATTTGATTATCCACTGATTGTGAAACCAGCAGATGGAAAAGCCAGTCAAGGGGTTCACCGTGTAGAAAATGAGCAAGAGTTAAAGGAAGCTGTCGAGGAAGTCGGACAACCGATTATTCAACCGTATTTAAAAGAAAAGGAATACGGCATCGATGTTTATATGGACATGATTTCTGGGGAATTAGTGGATCTTTTCATCAAGGAAAAATTTGAAATGGCTGGTGGCGCAACGGATAAGTCGGTCTCGATCCGAAATGATGTGTTGGAGACGATGATCAAAGGCTTGATGAATGCTGCGAATTTCATCGGTCCCTTAGATATCGACGTGTTTGAGTGGAACGGTAAATATTATATTTCTGAAATTAATCCTCGGTTTGGTGCAGGATATCTTCATGCGCATGAGATGGGACGCAACTATATGGAGTACATCCTAAAAAACATCCAAGATGAAATGAATTTTCCATTTGCGGGTGCGCAATACCCCGAGGGAATTGTCATGATGAAATATCCAGAGGTTTCGCTGAGAAAATTTGAATAAAAAAACCGGAGGCATAAATCCTCCGGTTTTGATAAGCTATTATTCAGCTAATGTTACATCTTTGAACTGGTAGATTCCGAGTGTATCGACAGAGAAGTCCTGTACTTCTTCACGAACACCAGTCAAGTAGTTCTGGTGGTGAATGTAAAGCATTGGAGCAAGCTCAGTCAATAGCTCTTGTGCTTCTTTATAGATTGCAGCACGCTCAGTTTCGTCAGTTTCACGACGACCAGCGTCTAGAAGCTCATCAAGCTCTTCATTCTCAAGGAAAGAACGGTTACCAGGAGCACCGACCATTGAAGAATGGAATAGAGCGTATAGTCCATAGTCAGCATCAGCTGTTACTGTAGACCATCCAAGTACGAACATGTCATGCTCACCGTTAGATGTTCTTTCTAGGTAAGCACCCCACTCAAGTTCTTCGATTTCAACTTCGATTCCATACTCACTAAGAGCATCTTGAACGTAAAGTGCAGTTTCAACACGTTGCTCGTTGTCGTTAGTCCATAGAGTTGTAGAGAATCCATCACCATAACCTGCTTCCTCAAGAAGTTCTTGAGCACGCTCTGGGTCATAGCCTAGACCTTCAACACTATCATCGTAACCGAATACGCCAGGTGCTAGTGGACCAGTAGCCGGAATACCATTACCTTGGTAGATTCCTTCGATGATTTCTTGGTTATTAATTGCCAAGTTAACGGCTTGACGTACACGTGGGTCGTCAAACGGTTCTTTTTCAACGTTGAATCCGATGTAAGACAAGCTTGTTGATTCTTGAATATTTACATATGTTTCTTCGTTTTCATCAACACGATTAACGTCAGTAGGCTGGATTGGATCAACGATATGAGATTCGCCTGTTTCCAATTCAGCAATACGAGCAGATGGCTCAGGTACTACTTTGAATGTTACCGTAGCTGGTTTTGCAGGTTCACCCCAGTAGTCTTCATAGCGGGAAAGCGTTGTGCTCTCACCAGACTGACGCTCTTCCAATTGGAAATAGCCAGTACCGATTGGGTTTTGGCCAGAGTGAATACCTGTGTATTCAGCTAGCTCAGCAGCTGTTCCATCAGCATATTCATCGCCGCCAGCTTCTCTTTCTTCGTAGAATTCTTCAAGAGTCATGTCAAGTCCTGCTTCAGAAATCGCATTTTCATAGTCAGCGTCAATGACATCTTTACTCAAGATTCCACCCGCATCGTGTGCTAAATGAGAAAGAAGTGGTGCAAATGGGTACTCTGTCTTGATTTCGATTTCGTAATCACCTAGTACGTTGACTTCAGTGACCATTTCATATAGGAAAGCACGTGGTGATGCAACCGCTGGGTCAAGAACACGGTCAAGGTTTGCTTTTACGTCTTCAGCTGTAAAATCAGAACCGTCGTGGAATTTCACACCTTCTCTAAGTGTGAATACCCAAGTTGTGTCATCCGTTTGTTCCCATTCAGTCGCAAGACCTTCAACAATTTCCATGTTTTCGTCTTGTTCAACCAATGTTTCGTAAATGTTGTCACGAACGTTACTTGATGGAACGTCGTTTTCAATATGTGGATCAAGAGATACTAGATCAGAAGATACTGCGATAACGATGTCGTCGCCACCTTCTCCTCCAGATGCTTCTTCACCTTCGCTATCTTCAGAATCAGAATCTGTTTCTTCTTCTGAGCCAGTGTCTTCTGTACCGCTGTCAGATTCGCTGTCGCTGTCGTCCGTTTCACCGTCGCCAGCACATGCAGCTAGTACTAACATCGACCCTAGCAATAGAGCGAAAAGCCAAAGTAATTTTTTTGACTTCATAATGCGTGTTACCCCCTCGTAAAATTTCTTAATTTTCCCTATGTAAAATAGGGTTAAAAAAATCATATCTTATTTTCGAATAATTAGCAAGGTTGTTTTTTGTCAAAAACGAAGAAACCGAAAATCAGACACCAATCGACTTGCAGCACTATATATATAGGAAGTTTTTATTTTTTTATGCCTTTTCTGAAAAGTACTTATATATCAAAAAATGTTGTCAAAATCGATCTCAGCGTTTATCATTATCTAGAACGGTTCGACAATCTACCAACACATCCTTCCAAAAATCTACCAGCCAAACAATTTGATTGTTTTGCTATAATAGAGTGTGATTTCTTAACCGAAGATGTCATACAATTTAGAAAACGATGCCGGGTGTTTTGGTAGTGCATTTAATTCTGACATATAAATGTGTGCCGATTTCTTAAAAACTTATCGAAAAGGGGGGCTCTTAATGGCAAATCAAAACATAGAAGAACATAGTGAAATGGAAATCCAGTCCAAGGAAAAGAAGAAAGTTTCCGGTTGGAGAGACTTCTATAGACGGCTCAAAAAAAATAAAGCCGCGTTAATTGGTTTTTATACAATCGTATTCTTGACGATTGTTGCCATCGTTGGTCCGTTCATGACCTCAATGGACCCAGATAAAGTAGATGTGGTGAATCGTTTCAGTCCACCATCTGCGGATAATTGGTTTGGAACCGACCATATGGGGAGAGATATCTTTACTCGGATCATTCATGGAATGAAATACACATTAGGAATCGGTTTTGCATCAGTAATCCTAGGTGCTCTCATGGGAGTCCCGTTAGGAATCTTCGCAGGATACTATGGAGGAAAAATCGATACGGTGATCATGCGCCTGATCGATATTCTATTAGCGTTCCCTGGTATTCTACTAGCGCTAGCAATTGTTAGTATTTTGGGAGGAAGCCTAGTAAACGTAACCATCGCGGTTGCGATATACGCAATCCCAGGCTTTGCAAGAATCGTACGTGGTTCGACATTGGCCGCAAAGAAATTGGAGTATGTAGATGCGATTCGCGCATTAGGTGCATCGGATAACCGGATTATTTTTAAACATATTTTGCCGAACGTCTCATCTCCAGTCATTGTCAATGCGACACTTTATATCGCATCTGCCATTTTGACTGCTGCGGGTCTTTCGTTCTTGGGGATGGGAGCACAACCGCCGACACCTGAATGGGGTGCGATGTTGAATGATGGTAGAGGTTATATTTTCGATTCGAGTTATATTGCCTTTTTCCCAGGTGTTGCGATCGTAATTGTTGTATTGGCATTTAATATCTTTGGTGATGGGTTGAGAGATGCTCTTGATCCGAAATCAAGAAACTAGGAAAGGGGTGCGAAACGCAAAATGACAACCTTTATAATTCGTCGTCTATTTCAATTGATTCCCGTACTATTTGGTGTTACGTTGCTCGTCTTTCTCATGATGCACTTGACGCCAGGTAACCCAGCGCAATTGATTGCGGGTGAAACAGCATCTGAAGCGACAATTGAGCGGATCGAAATCAGTATGGGGTTGGATGATCCCCTTCCAGTTCAATATATGAATTTCTTAAAAGATGTTGCACAATTGGATTTTGGTTATTCATACAGAAATAACACACCCGTACTTGATGAAATAGCTCCAAGGTTTTGGATTACCATGGAGTTAGCGATCTATAGTACAATATTAAGTATCTTTATCGGATTGATCGCAGGAATCGTTTCTGCTGTTCGTCAATATTCCGTTAGAGACATTACGATCATGATTATCGCTTTATTCGGTATGTCGATGCCGAACTTCTGGCTCGGACTCATGCTGATGCAGTGGTTCTCCATGCAGTTAGGATGGTTCCCGCCAACCGGTTGGGGATCGGCATCACAAGTTGTCTTACCAGTGATCACACTAGGGACGGCAGGAGCCGCGGTCATTGCCCGGATGACTCGTTCAAGTATGCTTGATGTCATTTCGCAAGATTATATCCGGACAGCGCGGGCAAAAGGGGTTCGTGAGCAAATCGTCATTTATAAACACGCGCTCAAGAACGCACTGATTCCAGTCGTTACCGTCATTGGTCTGCAATTTGGTTCCTTATTGAGTGGTACGGTTCTGACCGAGACCGTATTCAGTATTAATGGGATGGGTCGCTTACTGATTGATTCAATCATGGCGAGAGACTTCCCAGTCGTGCAAGCTTGTATTTTAATTATTTCCGTCGTATTCGTTTTGGTAAACTTAATCGTCGATATTTCCTATACATTCTTGAATAAACGGGTCGATATGGAATAAACAGAAAGAGAGGTGGAAACATTGAGTAACAATGAAACCATACTTCAAGTGACGGATCTTCAGACTTCCTTCTTTACCGAAGGCGGTGAAGTCAAGGCAGTCGATGGAGTGACGTTTGATGTACCTAAAGGTAAAACGCTTGGTATAGTAGGGGAATCGGGTTCTGGTAAGAGTATTACCGCGATGTCTATTTTGCAGTTGATCAGTCAACCTGGAAAAATTAAAGGTGGTTCGATTGAGTTTAAAGGAAAAAACCTTTTGGACTTGAATGATAAAGAAATGCGAAAAATCCGTGGAAATCAGATCTCAATGATTTTCCAGGAACCGATGACCTCTTTAAACCCAACATATACCGTCGGACAACAGATCCGCGAAGCATATAAAATCCACCAAGGGCTAGGGAAAAAAGAAGGAAGCAAAAGAGCAATCGATATGCTCAAATTAGTAGGTATTCCTTCTCCTGAAAAACGATTGGATCAATATCCATTCGAACTGTCCGGTGGTATGCGCCAACGTGTCATGATTGCGATGGCACTGGCGTGTAATCCAGAGTTGTTGATTGCCGATGAGCCAACAACCGCATTGGACGTAACGATTCAAGCACAAATTCTTGAATTGATCAAAGAATTACAGGATGAATTGGGCATGTCCGTCGTCATGATTACCCACGACCTAGGTGTTGTTGCGGAAACATGTGATTACGTAGCGGTCATGTATTGTGGTAAAGTCGTTGAATACGCAGATGTAAGAACATTGTTCAACAATCCACGCCACCCGTATACGGTAGGGCTATTGAAGTCACTGCCTCGTAGTGATGTGGACCAGGAAGAATTGATTCCGATCAAAGGGATGGTTCCGGCTCCGAGTGAAATGCCTGTTGGATGTCGTTTCGCGCCACGGTGTCCATTTGCGACAGACCTTTGTCATGAGAAATTACCTTCTCTGGATGATATCGGGGATGGAGAACAAATTCGCTGTTGGATCTACACAGATGAGTGGAACGGCGATCCGGAGGTGAAAGTTTATGAGCCAGAAAGAGCTACTGAAGGTCAGTAACCTGAAGCAGTACTTCCCGATCAAGGGTGGTGTTTTTGGCCGGACCGTCAATAACGTCAAGGCCGTTGATGATATATCTTTCACCATCCATGAAGGTGAAACAGTCAGTGTTGTTGGTGAATCCGGTTGTGGTAAATCAACGACAGGGCGTGCCATTTTGAAATTGGATAACCCGACTGACGGCACAATCGAATTTGATGGTGTGAATCTGGTCGATTTAAATAAAAAAGAAATGCGCAAAATGCGAAAAGATCTGCAAATCATTTTCCAGGATCCATACGCGTCATTGAATCCACGTCAAACCGTACGTGACACATTAAATGAAGCAATGGAGATCCAAAATGTCGTTCCGAGAAAAGAACGGAATGATCGGATCGCAGAGCTGATGGAAACAGTCGGTTTACAAGCACACCAGGCAGACAATTTCCCACACGAGTTTTCTGGTGGTCAACGTCAACGGATCGGCATCGCACGTGCGCTTTCCGTTAATCCGAAATTAATTGTCTGTGATGAAGCTGTATCTGCATTGGACGTTTCCATTCAGGCGCAAATCTTAAACTTACTGAAAAAATTCCAAAAAGAGATGAACCTAACGTATCTCTTCATCTCACACGACCTTGGTGTGGTACGACACATTTCAGATCGCGTCATTGTCATGTATCTTGGTAAAATCGTTGAGATCGGGGACAAGAAATCAATTTTTGAAAACCCTCAACACCCATATACAAAAGCGCTACTTTCTGCGATTCCTGTACCGGATCCAGACAATAAAAAAGAGCGTATCTTCTTACAAGGTGATGTACCTTCACCAATCGATCCGCCAACAGGCTGCCGTTTCCATACGCGTTGCCCATTTGCGACGGACCGTTGTAAGCAAGAGACACCTGAGCTACGCAGCACTGGCTATATGGAAGAAGGGCACCAGGCAGCTTGTCACTATATGGAATTGATCGAGTCTGGCGAACACCAACCAACTCGTGAAACAAGTGATATCCGTAAAATGGCAGAGGCTGAACCTGAGCCAGAACAAGTTTAATGATAGGCCTAAAGCAGAGGATCAATACGGTCCTCTGTTTTTTTATGGATTCGCAAACAAAAGGATAGCGCTTTCATTTTTTGCCCTTCATCAGTTACAAGCACCCGAAATCATGTTATGATACTTATGGAATGAAACTATTCAGGAGGTAAGAATATGCCTAGTGAAACGTTAGATCAATTTTTGAATGAGAACCTACAGGAACTGAAGGATCAAGGACTTTACAATGAAATCGAAACGGTTCAAGGTCCAAATGGTCCCGAAATAACCATTAATGACAAGAAATTAATCAACCTATCTTCCAATAACTATTTAGGTCTTGCAACAGATGACCGCCTGAAGGAAGTTGCCAAAAAACATGTGGACTCTCACGGGGTGGGCGCAGGCGCTGTGCGTACCATCAATGGAACATTGGATGTTCACGTGGAGTTAGAAGAGAAAATTGCTGAATTCAAAGGAACGGAAGCAGCGATTGCGTATACATCTGGTTTCAACTGTAACATGGCTGCGATCTCCGCGGTAATGGACAAGAACGATGCCATTTTGTCGGATGAACTGAACCACGCATCCATTATTGATGGCTGCCGTCTGTCGAAAGCGAAAATTATCCGTTACAATCACTCCGATATGGACGACCTGAGACAAAAAGCGAAAGAAGCAAAGGAATCAGGACAATACAATAAAATTATGATCATCACGGATGGTGTTTTCTCTATGGACGGGGATGTCGCTGACTTACCTGGTATTGTAGAAATCGCCAAAGAGTTTGATTTGATTACCTATGTTGATGACGCCCACGGCTCTGGTGTCATGGGGAAAGGTGCTGGTACCGTGAAGCACTTTGGACTACAAGATGAAGTCGATTTCCAAATGGGAACCCTTTCCAAAGCAATCGGTGTTGTCGGTGGATATGTGGCCGGTAAGCAAAACCTGATTGATTGGCTGAAAGTTCGCTCGCGCCCATTCTTGTTTTCAACGTCCCTATCACCAGCTGACGTGACGGCTTGTACAAAAGCGATCGATCTCTTGATGGAATCAACAGAATTACATGACCGTCTCTGGGAAAACGGCAATTATTTAAAAGATGGCCTGAAAAACTTAGGTTTTGACATCGGTGAAAGTGAAACACCGATTACGCCTTGTATTATTGGGGACGAAAAAACAACCCAAGCGTTCAGTAAGCGACTTTACGAAGAAGGCGTTTATGCCAAATCGATTGTCTTCCCAACAGTTCCACGTGGTACAGGCCGTGTCCGTAACATGCCGACCGCTGCACATTCCAAGGAAATGCTTGATGAAGCCATTTCAATTTATGAAAAAGTCGGCAAGGAAATGGGCATTATCGAATAATATAGAGAGAGGAAAAAGGGGAGAAATCGGATGAAGAAGATTTTAGTAACAGGTGCGCTGGGTCAAATCGGTTCAGAATTAACCACCCAGTTAAGAAAAACCTATGGAACATCAAATGTCATCGCCACCGATATCCGAAAGCCAAAAGACCTCGAAGATGATGGCCCGTTTGAAGTGTTGGATGTTACTGATGAAAGAGCGATGTACGATCTCGCAAAAAAATATGAAGTGGATACTGTGATGCATCTAGCGGCGTTATTGTCTGCAAAAGCAGAAGATAACCCCCAATTCGCCTGGAATCTGAATATGGGCGGATTGGTGAATGCTCTAGAGGTTGCACGCGAATTGAATGCCCAGTTCTTTACACCGAGTTCAATTGGAGCATTTGGACCGAATACACCAAAAGATCAAACGCCACAAGATACGATCCAGCGGCCGACGACGATGTACGGCGTCAACAAAGTAGCTGGGGAATTGCTGTGTGACTACTATTTTCACCGTTTCGGCGTCGATACACGAGGCGTTCGTTTCCCTGGACTGATCTCCTATGTGACGGAGCCAGGTGGTGGAACGACGGACTATGCCGTCGCAATCTATTATGAAGCATTGAAAAACAAAAAATATACATCATTCATTGGGCAAGGAACCCAGATGGATATGATGTATATGCCTGATGCGATTGATGCGATTATTCAATTAATGGAAGCTGATCCGGATCTATTGGTTCACCGCAACGCGTTTAATGTGACAGCGTTCAGTGCAGAACCAGAAGATTTCAAGCGATCGATCCAAAAGCTCATCCCTGACTTTGAACTGGATTATGAAGTCGATCCTGTTCGTCAAAAGATTGCCGAAAGCTGGCCAAACTCGATTGACGTTTCCGCAGCACAAGAAGAATGGGGTTTCCAGCCCAAATACAAACTGGATGATGTCACGAAGGATATGCTTGAAAACTTAAGTGAAAAATTGAATGTCTCGATTTAATTCAAATGCCCGGAATCCAGAATCAATGGTTTCCGGGCATTTTTGATTAATTGAACAGCTCATCCAATCGACTGGCATAAAAAGAAAATTCATTTTTATGTTCCAAAATCCCTTGGTCTTTTGTTGTTTCGATAAGCTTCGTCAACATAATTTCCAATGCCAGATCGGTGTCATCCAGATTGTATAACGTCATTGCAAAATAAATATAAAATTCATTGGCAGCCGGATATTCACTCATGCCTATTTCAAAGATTTCCTTCGCCTGATCATAGAGCCCGACAGCACGATAACTTGCGCCCAAATGAAAAAGGACATGCTTTCGTTCATCCTCAGACAAATCTAATTCCAGTGCATCTTTATAGAAAGCAATCGCTTGCGGAAACATTTCCATCTGTTTATGGATGGACCCCGCTTCCAGAAGTACTTCTGTATCTGTCGGATTGTCCTCCGCCAGTTGTCCAATTAGTTTTCTAGCCTCTTCCAACTTCCCATCATTCTTCAATTCATTATATTTTTCAAGTAATTGCATAGTCAAACTCCTTTCCGAGAAACCTATCTGATAGCATACAACAAAGTATCCTGAAATGAAATCTCGACATGTTTCTGGCGAAGGCCCACATCAATCGATCGGTTGGTCGCATAAAACCTGATGAAGGTAACATATCAACCTTCAATAGGCTCATAAATCTGACTCCCGGGCACATAAATTTCGTAGATGGTCACATATATTTGAATTCCGGACACATATAATCACACGGAGGTCGCAAAAATCAGGCT
>CALGNY010000268.1 GCA_937958375.1 uncultured Bacillaceae bacterium | reverse complement strand
ACCTTGAGTTGGAGCAAATAAATTGAGTTTATTTCATCAAACTGATCGGTCACCTTGAGTTGGAGCAAATAAACCAGCTTTATTTCATCGAACCTAGCCATCACCTCAATTTGAATCACATAAATCTCATTTATTTCACCATACTCACCCTTCACCTCAAATTGGAATAAATAAATCGGCAAGAAAAAACAAGTCAATCAAAAATAATTGTCTAATCCCGTTTTAACTTGTCAAACCTACAAATTAGTTATAGCATTGAATTGGAATAAATGAAGCGAAGGGAGTCTTTACATTAAAATGAGTGAAAATGTTGAACAACTAGCGATAAATACCATTCGCACATTGACGATTGATGCGGTCGAAAAAGCGAATTCTGGTCACCCAGGGATGCCAATGGGGGCAGCTCCAATGGCTTATACGTTATGGACGAAAATCATGGATCAGAACCCGAAGCATTCCAAGTGGTTCGATCGGGACCGCTTTGTTCTTTCTGCAGGTCATGGGTCCATGCTGTTGTATTCTTTATTGCACTTATCTGGATACGATGTAACACTTGATGATATCAAGAATTTCCGTCAGTGGGGATCCAACACACCGGGCCACCCGGAGTATGGACATACCGATGGGGTGGATGCGACGACTGGTCCACTTGGTCAAGGACTTGCGATGGCAACCGGTATGGCGATGGCTGAACGCTTTATGGCCTCTCGATATAACCGTGAGAATTTTGAAATCGTCGACCACTATACGTATGCCATTTGTGGTGATGGGGACCTGATGGAAGGTGTTTCCCAAGAGGCAGCTTCACTAGCTGGTCACTTAAAATTAGGAAAATTGATTGTCATGTACGATTCCAATGACATTTCGTTAGATGGAGACCTTGATCGGGCTTTCTCTGAAAGTGTGGAGGACCGTTACAAAGCATATGGATGGCAAGTGATCCGTGTGGAGGATGGTAATGATACCAAAGCCATCGAGCAGGCATTGAAAGACGCGAAAGCGAACAAAGATCAACCGACCATGATTGAAGTGAAAACGGTCATCGGTTATGGAGCTCCATCCAAATCCGGTAAATCTGACGCTCATGGGGCGCCATTAGGATCTGAGGAAGTGAAGAAAACGAAAGAATATTATAAATGGACGTTTGAAAAAGATTTCCACATTCCAGAAGAGGTCAAAGAAGATTTTCAGAAGAATGTTGCTGAACGTGGTCAGGAAGCTGAGGACCGTTGGAATGAATTAATGAAGCAATACAAGCAGGAACATCCTGAGTTAGCTGAAGAGTTTCAAAATGCATTAGACGGCAAATTAGCAGAAGGCTGGAACGTTGAGTTGCCCGCATATGATGAAAACACCAAGCCGGTTGCTACACGTGCAGTTTCTGGAGAAATGGTCAACGCTATTTCCGAAAAGGTGACAAACTTTATCGGTGGAAGTGCTGACTTAGCTGGATCGAACAAGACAGCGGTCAAAGCGGAAGAGGATTTCAAATATCCGGAATATAGTGGACGTAACATTTGGTTTGGTGTCAGAGAATTTGCGATGGCAGCTGCCTTGAATGGCATGGCACTCCATGGTGGCCTGAAGGTTTACGGAGGAACGTTCTTTGTATTCAGTGATTATATGCGCCCGGCAATTCGCCTATCTGCTTTAATGGGTGTTCCGGTGACGTATGTATTTACACATGATTCGATTGCGGTTGGTGAAGATGGACCAACGCATGAGCCGATTGAGCAATTACCTTCTCTTCGTGCGATGCCGAATTTATCACTCATCCGGCCGGCTGATGCGAATGAAACGAAGGCGGCATGGGAGATGGCAATCCAAGCAGAAGACCATCCAACAGCACTCGTGCTGACACGTCAAGGCTTACCGGTCTTGCCAAAAACGAATGAACTTGCAAAAGTTGGTGTCGAGAAAGGTGCTTACATTCTTAAAAAAGCAAAAAATGAAACGCCAGACTTGCTGTTATTGGCTTCTGGATCTGAAGTCCAACTCGTCTTTGAAGCGAGCAAAAAGCTAGAAGAAGAAGGTGTAGATGTCCAAGTCGTCAGCATGCCATCTTGGGATCGTTTTGAAAAGCAGTCCAATGAATATAAAGATGACGTCCTGCCAGTTGGTGTGACCAAGCGATTGGCTGTTGAAATGGCTTCACCGTTCGGATGGGAACGATATGTCGGTTTAGACGGGGCTGTATTGGGAATTGAACAATATGGTGCATCTGCGCCAGGTAATATCGTCGTTGAGAAATATGGCTTTACGGTAAACAATGTCGTCAAAAAAGCAAAAGAATTGCTGGAAAAATAAATGAAACCAAAGAGGTTGGGCATCGGTTGGACAATTTGTTCTATGTCCAACCTCTGGGTTTTTAAAAAATGCATAAACGAATCGTCGATCAACCTATGCAATCATAAAATTTCTATTGTTTTCGTGAATTTATTTTAATATAATGTGTACGAGTCAACTAGAAGGAGGAAATAGAGGCATGGACACGATATGGGTCGTTTTAATTGCTCTTGCCGCATTGGTAATTGGGGTTGTCATCGGTTTCTTTATTGCACGAAAAACGATGATGAACTATCTGAAGAAAAACCCACCAATTAATGAGCAAATGCTACGTACAATGATGATGCAAATGGGTCAAAAACCGTCACAGAAAAAAATCAATCAGATGATGCGTGGAATGACACAGCAAATGGAAAACCAAGATAAAAAGAAGAAGAAATAACGAGAGAAGGTGAGCAATGGGTAAAAGCTCACCTTTTTTAATGGGCTAATATAGTCAATAAACTGTCAAGCATTTTTCTATGAAACATTGTTTTTTCTGTTACTCTGTAGGTAGTTATTTTTCAGAATGGAGCGTGAAAGCATGGAAGCAGACGTCAATATATTTCTGGCTTTCGGTGCAGGATTACTATCTTTCATATCACCGTGTGTTTTGCCATTGTATCCTGTCTTTTTATCGTACATCACAGGGATGAGCGTAGAAGAATTGAAAAATGAAAAAGGAATGCTCCGAAAGAGAAGTATGTTACATACACTCTTTTTCATTCTCGGTTTTTCATCAGTATTTATCATGCTAGGGTTTTCTGGCTATCTAATTGGTGATTTCCTGATCCAATATCGTGACTTGATCAGACAACTTGGAGCGCTTTTAATTATCTTTTTCGGTCTTTTTATGATCGGTGTGTTCAATTTTGAGTTTTTGATGAAAGAAAGAAAAGTGACGTTCAAGAATCGTCCGGCCGGTTATATTGGCACGCTATTCATCGGTGCTGCTTTCTCGATGAGTTGGACACCGTGTATGGGTCCGATCTTGGTAGCCGTTATCTCACTGGCTGCTACCAACCCGGAATCTGGAGTCATCTTGATGAGTGCTTATTCGTTAGGGTTTGCGATTCCATTTTTCGTTCTATCATTTTTCATCGGAAAAATGGGTTGGCTTAAACGGAATTCTCAAAAAATCATGCATATTGGCGGATATATCCTGATTGCATTAGGGATTGCTTTACTCTTTGATTGGTTACGAATCTTCACAAATTATTTAGCTAATCTGTTTGGATTCTACGGTTTTTAAACATATAGCCAAAAAGGCAAGCGTTGATAAATCTAGGCCACTTATATTAGAATAAGCATAAGTAATGTTTTAAGGGAGTCACAAAACCATGAAAAATTACAATGACTTGATATTGAGAACGATGACACAATTGATCGCATTTATCTTACTCGGTTTTTCTGTTTATTTGTTTTTTGCTGGCCATAATTCACCAGGCGGAGGGTTTATTGGTGGTTTGATGACAGCAGCAGCTTTCATTTTGATGTACATTACGTATGGCTATGATACGATGGCCAAAATTCTACCGATAAATTTCCGCTTTGTATTGGTGCTCGGTCTATTGATTGCCACATTGTCTGGAATCGGTGCTTTCATTTTTGGTGAACCATTCCTGACTCAAGCGTTTGGCTATTTTGATTTGCCAATCATGGGGGAAACTGAATTGGCTACCGCGTTAATCTTTGATCTAGGTGTTTACTTAACGGTAGTCGGCGTAACGATGACGATTATCTTAACCATTACGACCGATCAATCGGATGATCCTCAAGAACGTGCAGGTGTATAATCGATGCAAACATTTATCGTAGTCGGGGCGTCAGTGGTCGCTTTTTGTATGGCAATTGGTATGATTTTCGTCCGAATGAAAGCGGCCAATAGTCCGACGTCTGTCAAGCGAATCATTTTGCCACCACTCTTTATGAGTACCGGGGCCTTGATGTTTATTTTTCCATATTTTCGTATTGATTGGATCCAGGTGATCGAGGCGCTTGGAATCGGAATGCTGTTTTCCGTGTTTTTGATTATGACGTCCAATTTCGAAACGAAAAACGGCAAGGTTTATTTGAAACCGTCCAAAGCTTTTCCGATCATCCTTGTGGTGCTGCTTCTTGTACGGTTAGGAGCAAAGCAAATTCTCGGTCAACATATCGAACTAGGCGAGCTGGCGGGAATGTTTTATCTTCTGGCTTTCGGTATGCTGGTTACATGGCGTCTAGTGATGCTGTTCAAATTTTTACGGTTTCAACACCAAGTGATTACAAAATAAAAAAAGGTAAAGAGCAACAGAATAAATCAACTGGCTCTTTACCTTTTATTTTTCTAGCAAATGATCATATTGTGTGAAATCGATTCCCTTCTCTTTCAATGTCTTCATCAAGAATTTATGATCTCTTTTGGGGGTTGCTTTAATATAGCCTTCGATCATGACATCTAACGTTATCTTTTCTTTTCTTCTTGAGAGTGCCAGCTCAGCGATTTTAGCAGCAATCTTTTGTTTTGCGACATCGCGGAACAATTGAGGTACAGGCTCTACCAATTCATTTAACAGCCGCTTAGAATCTTGATCCCACATGTGCAATGATTCATCAATATAGTATTCTTCCCAGTCAATAATCGATTTACCATCCGATTTGGGTAGTTTTTTTAAGAATTTGCGGAACATGAAGAAACCGCCGATTCCCATGATCACTACCATAAATGTCGTCCAACCGAGAATCAATAAACCCATCAGTCCTTCCAATCGTCTCACTCTTTCAATTGAAATCTATGTAGTATCTCTACTAGTTATTATACGACGGGTTTCGTTGTTTCTCAATGAATTAATCTTTCGAAATGGTGACGATATTCTCTAATATTTTTTTACACTTTACTGTTTTTTGGATAATATTAAGAGTGATTGTTATAATTTGTTCCTTTCAGCATATTTTTTATTAATGCGATTTATAGAAGGAAGGTTGGTGAGATGATGTTTAACGATAAATGCTATCAAGATCTATTATCAACTGCATTTGAATGGATCGATGAACAAACGAGCAACGTCTTTTTTTTATATGATGAGGGGCTATCTCTCCGTTATGTATCTAATTCGGCCACGAGGATGTATGGTACGAATAAAAGTGATTTAATCGGGAAACCGATCGATCATTTCGTTCACTCGGAAGATAAAGAACGACTCTTACAGGAGTTGGAGGCTATCGATTTAAATCAGAAACGTACAGGGATTTTCCGTGCGATCCGTTCAAATGGAGAAGTAGGGCACTATCAGATGACGATGGGTAAAATTCATCATGACCTCACCGACGAATTTTTTTACATATTCATTTCTGAAGATATCACCCATTTAAAAAAGTCTGAAGAAATGCTCGTCCAATCGGAAAAATTATCAAGCGCCGGACAGTTGGCGGCTGGAGTCGCGCATGAAATTCGTAACCCACTCACTTCTTTAAAAGGATTTTTGCAATTGATGGAGTCCGGTGTGGATGGTGATGGGGTATATTTGAAAATCATGAAAGAAGAAATCGAAAAAATCGAAGCGATTTCAACCGAACTATTGTTCATTGCAAAACCATCAACAAACATCTTTCAGCTAGAGGATTTGATATCCTTAGTCAATGAAGTCTGCATTTTGATGAACTCGCAGGCCAGAATGAAAGATATCGAGCTGGTGAAGAACTTTGATACGGACCGGTATATGTTATATTGTGACCGGTCACAAATCAAACAGGTTCTGATCAACCTGATCAAAAATGCGATCGAGGCGATGAAAGACTCCGGAAAAATTGAAATCCACATTCACACAAAAAATAAATTGATCATTGAGATTCAAGATGAAGGCCCAGGCATCCCCGATGAACTGAAAAATAAATTGGGTGAACCTTTTTTTACGACGAAGCAAACCGGGACAGGTTTAGGTTTAGTCGTCACCAATCAACTATTAAACAACCATTCTGCGAAACTAGAAGTTTTGGATCGGCAAACGGGTGGGAGCAATTTTCGAATCACGTTTGATTGATCGATTTGATTCTTCTGCTGTTGTTTAACAGGGTTTGCCAAATCTATCCGTAAACTTAGAAATTTGGCTTAAACATTTTACTTATAGAATGTTTTCATATAAAATGAAATACGTCAGACACCTTGTGTTTTCTGCAAGTATGTCTAAAAGAACCGTTTTATCTATTAATCTACATAAAGGGGGATAATGACATGGCAGTAGATAATGCTTTTAATGCCAAAAAACAGTTTGAACTGAATGGCAAAACGTATAATTACTATGACATGAAAGCATTAGAAGAAAAAGGCTTAGGTAAGATCTCTGAATTGCCTTTTTCCATTCGAGTGTTACTTGAATCTGTTTTAAGACAGCACGATGGTACAGTAATTAAAGATGAACATGTTGAAAAACTAGCCCAGTGGGTAAAAGGTGAAAAAGTGGATGTTCCATTTAAACCTTCCCGGGTCATTCTACAGGACTTCACTGGTGTGCCGGCCGTAGTTGACTTGGCATCACTACGTAAAGCAATGGTAGATATGGGTGGGAACCCTGATCAAATCAACCCAGAAGTTCCGGTTGATCTTGTCATCGACCACTCCGTACAGGTGGATGCTTACGGGACTCCAGATGCACTGCGCGTCAACATGGAAATGGAATTCGAGCGGAATATGGAACGTTATGAGTTCCTTCACTGGGCTCAAAAAGCGTTCGATAACTATCGTGCGGTTCCACCAGCAACAGGAATTGTTCACCAAGTAAACTTAGAGTATCTAGCAAACGTTGTTCACGAAGTAGAAAAAGAAGATGGAACGTACGATGCGTTTCCTGACACCTTAGTCGGTACAGACTCACATACAACCATGATCAATGGTCTTGGTGTACTTGGTTGGGGAGTTGGAGGGATTGAAGCTGAAGCAGGAATGCTTGGCCAGCCATCTTATTTCCCTGCACCAGAAGTGATTGGTGTCAAATTGACAGGAAAATTCCCTGAAGGGGCTACTGCGACAGACTTAGCATTGAAAGTTACTCAAGTACTGCGTGAGAAAAACGTTGTCGGTAAATTCGTGGAGTACTTTGGTGATGGACTAACAGATATGCCACTTGCCGACCGTGCGACCATTTCAAACATGGCTCCTGAGTATGGTGCGACATGTGGTTTCTTCCCGGTCGATGAAGAATCATTGAAATATCTTCGTTTGACAGGACGTACAGAAGAACATATTGCACTTGTGAAAGAGTATTTACAAAAGAATAATTTATTCTATTCACCAGAACAAGAAGACCCTGAATTTACGGATCTTGTCGAGATTGATCTTTCAGAACTTGAGCCGAACTTATCCGGTCCAAAACGTCCACAAGACTTGATTAAACTATCTGACATGAAGCAGTCATTCAACAAAGCGTTGACGGCTCCAGCAGGTAACCAAGGATTTGGATTAAGTGATGAAGAAATCAACAAAGAAGCTGTCGTGGAATTCAATGACGGCAGTCAAGCGACGATGAAAACGGGTGCGTTGGCCATTGCGGCAATTACATCCTGTACGAACACATCCAACCCACATGTTATGCTAGGGGCTGGATTGTTAGCGAAAAATGCTGTTGAAAAAGGGCTAAATGTACCGTCATATGTCAAAACATCATTGGCTCCTGGTTCAAAAGTTGTAACAAACTATCTTGAAAACTCAGGATTAATGCAATACTTAAACCAGCTTGGATTCAACCTTGTTGGGTACGGTTGTACGACATGTATCGGTAACTCTGGTCCACTACTTCCTGAAATTGAAAAAGCCATTGCAGATACAGACTTAACTGTGGCTTCCGTTCTTTCAGGTAACCGGAACTTTGAAGGACGTATTCACCCGCTTGTGCGTGCGAACTACTTGGCTTCACCGCCACTTGTCGTTGCTTACGCATTAGCAGGAACCGTTGATATCGACTTGATGAATGAACCATTAGGTCAAGATCGCGATGGTAATGACGTATACTTTAAAGATATCTGGCCAGCATCTGATGAAATTCAGGAGCAAATTGACAAAGTCGTTACACCAGAGATTTTCCGTAAAGAATACGAAACTGTATTTAATTCCAACGAAAAATGGAATGAAATCCAAACAACGGATCAGCCTCTATATGACTGGAATGAGGATTCTACGTATATTCAGAACCCTCCATTCTTTGAAGATATGTCAAAAGAAGCTGGCACAATCAAGCCGCTTACTGACTTGCGCATGATTGGTAAGTTCGGTGATTCTGTGACAACAGACCATATTTCTCCAGCAGGTGCGATTCCGAAAGATATGCCTGCAGGTCGATACTTGATGGAAAAAGATGTTTCACCTCGTAACTTTAACTCTTATGGTTCCCGTCGTGGTAACCATGAAGTGATGATGAGAGGTACATTCGGAAATATCCGAATCAGAAACCAAATCGCTGAAGGTAAAGAAGGCGGTTATACAACATACTGGCCAACGGGTGAAGTCATGCCAATTTATGACGCAGCGATGCGTTACAAAGAAGATGGCACTGGCCTAGTCGTTGTTGCAGGTAATGATTATGGAATGGGAAGTTCCCGTGACTGGGCTGCCAAAGGTACTGACCTTCTTGGCATTAAGACAGTCATTGCCCAAAGCTTTGAGAGAATTCACCGTTCCAACCTGGTGATGATGGGTGTCTTACCACTTCAATTCCAAAAAGGCGATAGTGCAGATTCACTTGGATTGACTGGTAAAGAAACATTTGATGTTGAGATTCATGAAGATGTTCAACCAGGAAGTCTCGTAAAAGTGACAGCTACTGCTGAAGATGGAACAAAAACAGAATTTGACGTCATTGCACGTTTTGACAGTGATGTAGAATTGGATTACTACCGTCACGGTGGAATCTTGCAGCTTGTACTCCGCAAGAAACTAGAAACGGTTTAAACGAACCAAACAAAAAATCCTGAAAGTCGTTTACACGGCTTTCGGGATTTTTTTGTTCACAGGATTGTTAAGCAGGATTTGTTACTCAAATGGAATAGTTTGATATGATAGACACGAATGAAACCTAGCTATCCATACATCCTTTTACAAACGATTGATGGTATATAGTAAGGAAGGAAGGACTTATTTCATGCTTATCAAGCGGATCACTGCAATCAGTATTATTGTCATTTTAATTGGTGTGATTGTATATGGCACCTTGGCTGAGGAAGATACAACAGAAGGTGGCCTGGATGACGGGATGATCCACATTCAACCGGAGGGAGTGGATGTCGACACCACACCGATTGAAGTGGGGGATGTTCCTCCTAATTTTCAACTGAAAACGCTCGATGGCGAAACTGCGCAATTACAAGATTATAAAGGTAAAAAAGTCTTCATAAATTTCTGGGCAACCTATTGTCCGCCTTGCCGTGAAGAGATGCCAGATTTACAGAAGCTACATGATGAGTATGATAACGTTGAAGTCCTAGCCGTAAACGCGGCGAACCTGGAAACATCAGAGGATAAGGTAAGTCAATTTGTTGACGAGTTAAATTTAAACTTTCCGATTCTTTTGGATGAATCCGGTGAAGTCAATTTGCGTTATCAAGCAATGGCCATGCCAGTCACTTATTTTATTAATACGGAAGGTGTTGTGCAGCTTCCGAAAAGAGTTGGTGCCATGAGTTATGAGCAAATGGAAGAAATCGTCGAGGAACTAGATTAGAGAGGTATATTTTTTCATTCATCTGCCCAACCTATATAGTAATTATATAGGTAAGGAGAATGGGTGAAATGGGCCGAAATAAGGAACAGTCGTATCACAGATTAATTCAACAGGAAAAAGAACGTATTATGAAGGATCCCAAAGAAATCGAAAAAATTTATGATCGACTGGACAAGCGGTTTGAAGTTGTGCAGCCAACGAAGCATGTATAATCCAATGCTTTTCTGACAAACTACACGTGAAACAATTTCATTGAAGGAGTGTAGCGAATGTCAGAAAGAAACCAGCAGCCAAAACCTGATGATCGATCGGATAATGTTGAAAAACTCCAAGAAAACATTCAACATACGATCGAGAACATGGAAGAAGCAGAGGAATCGATGGCGACTGCCTCGGAAGAACAAAAGCAGCAAATCGAAAGAAAGAATGAAAGAAGAAGAGAATCGATTGACGGCATGAGAGATGAAATACGTGACGAACATGCCTTTCAGCAACAAAAAGAAGAAGAGTAAGCGACGTGTAAAACCAGGTCAATGAACATGCTCGGAGAATATACGTTATTTTTGACGGAAAGTTGTCGTGTGTTAAGACACAGATGAGTTTATTTTCCGTATACGTATATTCTTCGGGCTCAACTTGTTTTGAGGTCGTTTACCTGTGTCAAAATCCTGGACACTAGCTAACTTTCCAATAGTACGATACTTTGTCCAATAGAAGATCTAGGTGTCCATTAGAGCAATCAGTTATCCAATAGTAGAGCCAGTTTTCC
>CALGNY010000267.1 GCA_937958375.1 uncultured Bacillaceae bacterium | reverse complement strand
TGAATTCTATTGGACAAAAGCAGAAATCTATTGGACAAAAACACCGCCTATTGGACAAATCCATCCTGCTATTCGCCAAAAGAGCTTTCTATTGGAAAATGACATTATTTTTGAGGATACATATAACTGGCTCAAACGAAGGGATTGACACGTAGACTTCTATTGGTGGAAGATATATAAATCTCCTGCAGAACACAATCTGCAGGAGGGGGTTGTGTCATGGCACACCAAGTTATATCAATCACACCGAAACCCGCTCATTTTTCGCCAGCCGTTCATAATGTTTGTAGAGTGAGTGGAATTTACCTGAATAATTTTGATGCCATGGTTTCTTTTTGCCGCAAAAATGAATGATCGCCGTGTGGTTAATCACATAATCAATATCGACCGTGTTCTTGGTCGTCAGCTTATAGTAATAATAAAATCGGGCATCGAAATTATACAGAATTTCATCAATATCCTTGATCCATTTCGAATACAGCCCATTAATCACATCCTGGTCAGGCAGAATCAATTTTTTCTTATTCAACTCCACAAATTCAAAGATGTCTTCCTCTTTGACTTGCTTCCGCTGTTCCTCCAAGTTCATCAACAGCACGCCGGAATTGTAGTAAGCTTCAATTTCATACGGTCGCAACCGCAATTTATTTATTTCTTTGACTGAGGCGCGATCATGGTATGCTGCTGCATAGAGGTAGCCTTCCAAGTCCTCTTCATATAGTTCCTTCACTTCGTTGATGATTAATATATCGGGGTCTAAGTATAGAATACGATCCAGTTCCTTAGGTAAAAATTTAAACGCCAGTAAGCGGTAATACATTTCAACGGAATAGTGCTTGATGACTGGCGCATCCGAGAAAGTATTCGGGTCAATTCGAACTTCTTCCAACGCTTGGTCCTGCCGTTGAACGAATTCCTCCAGTCCTGCCACTTCCTTTTCTGTCAGCGACGAGTGCATCACATACACGGTAAACTGCTCATTCGGATTGTTTAAAAATAATGATTTCAACATGACTTTCAGCGGATTCAAATAATTCGCATCTAATGTCACTAATATGTTCAAACAACCACTCCTTTTTAAAAATAACTTAAACCGCTTTTTGGTTTCTCTTTAGTTGATTTTTTTGTTGTTCGATCAGTCGAAGCAATGCTTTGAATTTGGTAAAAGAGAATGCGAATACAGGACTTTGGATAAACGTGAAAATAAACGTAAACCAAAAGACAGGCCCACCAAGGATCAACCCAATAACTAAGACGGAAGTTTCGACAATGATCCGAATTCTTCCGATCGGTGCATTGAATTTATCGGCAATCGACAGCATGAATCCATCCCTTGGACCCGCTCCGACTTGTGCGGAGTTGTACAATCCACCACCGATTCCCATCGTAATGATGCCTCCGACCATAATCACTGAATCCGTCCATGTATAACTGGCAGTCGGCAAGAAATCCAACCACAAATAGAAGTCGACAAAAGCACCGACAAGAATGCCATTCAAAAAGGTACCCAATTTGATATAACTTTTATCTAAAATAAAGGAAATAATGATTAAACCGAGCGAAATGATGATTGACCACGATCCGATCGACAATCCTAATTTGTCATATAACGCCACAGCAAGGACATCCCACGGGTGGATCCCTAAGTGCTGAAGGCTCAATGCCATCGTGATGCCGTAACTGAAGGTCATCAGTCCAATAAAATAAAAAATCCAACGTATGATCAACATGTTGCTTCTACTCCCTCTCTTCCCTCTTATCTCTATCTTAATACGGAAAACACAATTAAGGAAGCTAGTTGAATGAAGGGAATCGGCAAACATTGACCATCCGAAATTGCTGTGTGAAAATATATAGGAATAACATTCAGATTTCCAGAAGGGAAGCTTGTAGATTCCGTGGAGAAAAAAGTGAAATCCAAAGGTGTTGTTGTGGTCATCCTAACAGCAGCCTTTTTGTTTACATTCAGTCAATTTTTATTAATTACAGCTTATCCGACGATCATGGACGAGTTTCACTTGAATGCGACTCAAGTCCAGTGGTTAACGACTGCTTTCTTGCTGACAACCATCGTTTTCATTCCGATGACCGGATACTTATCCAATACGTTCACAGCCAAAACACTCGTCGTTTTTTCCCTATTCTGCTTGCTTGTAGGTACGATCATCGGTGGATTGGCCCCTACGTTTAACGTCCTTGTATTATCAAGAGTCGTCCAAGCGATCGGCGCAGGCGTGATTTTGCCGCTCGTTCAAACCATCCTGTTATCGGTGTTCCCTTATGAGCGACGAGGTTTCGCAATGGGGCTCCTAGGTTCAGTCGTCAACGTCGCACCAGCAAGTGCACCCTCGATATCGGGATTGATCATCGACTTGTTCGATTGGCGATCCCTTCATTGGATCATGCTACCCTTCATCGTCGTCGCGCTTGTTTTAGCCGTCATACTGATGAAAAATGTTCTGGAAAAAGAAGAGACGAGATTGGATATGTTCTCTATCATTTTATCAGCAATCGGGTTTTCGATGTTCATCTT
>CALGNY010000266.1 GCA_937958375.1 uncultured Bacillaceae bacterium | reverse complement strand
TACATTCAAATGAAGCGGATTTCGAAAAACGTCACTTTCAAAGCCGATACGAAATATGGTAAACTCGATATCACCATCAATTTATCCAAACCCGAAAAAGATCCAGAGCAAATCAAACGGGAAAAGGAATTGAAAAAAACAGTCGATTATCCAAAATGCGTCCTATGCCCGGAGAATGAAGGATACGTCGGACGTACAGGATACCCTGCGAGAGCAAATCATCGAGTCATCAAAGTACCTTTGCTTGATGAAAATTGGTATTTACAATATTCACCTTATCTCTACTATAATGAACACAGCATTTTGCTTTCAGAAGAACATCGAGATATGAAAATTGATCGAAAAGCTTTTGAACGGTTGCTCACATTTACTGAAAAGTTTCCACATTATTTTATCGGTTCCAACGCCGATCTGCCAATTGTGGGAGGTTCTATTCTAAGCCATGATCATTATCAAGCCGGTCGTTATGAATTTCCTATGACGAAAGCTGAAGACGCTTTTCAATTTGAGTTGAAAGGATTTACGGAAATCACTGCCTCTATATTGAATTGGCCGATGTCCGTCATTCGCCTGCGTGGGAAGAACAAACAAAATTTGGTGGAAGCTTCGGATCATATCTTCCAAACATGGAAAGATTACGATGATGAAGAAGCGGATATTCGGGCGTATACCGGGGCAACCCCGCACAATACGGTGACACCGATCGCACGAATTCGTGACGAGATATTTGAGCTGGATATCGTACTTAGAAACAATCGCACCACGGAACAATATCCGTTGGGGATTTTCCATCCGCATGAAGACGTCCACCATATTAAGAAAGAAAACATTGGTCTGATTGAAGTGATGGGACTTGCCGTTTTACCCCCACGTTTAAAAAATGAATTAGAGGATATACAAAAATTTCTGCTCGGGCGTTCTGAACATGTTGAAACCTATCACCAAGAGTGGGCAGAAGAAATCAGAAAGAAATACGGTTCCTTTCAACGGCCTGAAGATGCCGATGCGATTTTGCAAAAAGAACTAGGTGCAAAATTTGTAAGAATTCTTGAAGATGCCGGGGTCTTTAAACAGACAAATGCTGGGAAAACTGCGTTCAAACGCTTCATTGATACATTAAATCATTGATAGGAAGGATGCCTAATGCAACTTACAACCAGAAAGACAGTCAACCAATGGACAGAATACACATTGACGAATGATCATGACATGAGCGTAAGTTTTCTCGATTTCGGTGGCATCATCACAAAAATGATGGTGCCGAATCGAGAGGGAAAACTGGAAAATATCGTTCTAAGTTATGAAGACTATAAACAGTATGAAGATAATCCCAACTATTTCGGAGCCCTCATCGGTAGAGTTGCCGGACGGATTGAAAAAGCGTCCTTTGAATTGGATGGAAAAGAGTATCTGCTAATACCAAATGAAGGAAAGCATCATCTCCACGGTGGGACAACCGGCTTCCATCAAGTCTTATGGGAGACAAAGCCGTTCCAAACAGAAAACGAAATTGGAATGAAACTTTTCCATTCCAGTCCAGATAACGATGGAGGCTACCCTGGCAACCTTGATGTCACTGTGAAGTACACCCTGACGAATGACAACGAATTCATTATCGATTACGAAGCCATTTCAGACCAAAAAACAATTATATCATTGACGAATCATACGTACTTCAATTTAAGCGGTAACTTGAAAGATACGGTAGAACAACATGTCGTCATGATGGATTGCGAAGAAGTATTGGAATTGGACCATGAACTGATTCCAACAGGGAAGCTGATGGAAGTGAAAGGGACACCTTTTGATTTCAGTCAAGGCAGGACGCTTGCGGAAGGAATCCAATCCGAACACCCACAAAATATTATCGCCGGAAACGGTTATGACCATTATTTTCTTTTGAATGATGGAACAATCGTCGTCAAAGATGAATCAAGCGGCAGAGTCATGAAGGTGAAAACGAATCAACCTGGGGTAGTCATGTATACCTCAAACACATTGGAAGAAGGTTTGCAGCTGCAAGGAGGCATCTCAAAACAGTATTCAGGAGTATGTTTTGAAACGCAAGGCTCCCCTGCTTCCTTACACCACACGGTATTACCGGAAATCACATTGCAAGCAGGAGAAAAATATCAAAAACAAACGATATTTTCCTTCCAAAATGAATAGACCAATTGAAAAAGCTACTTTCTCTCTTTGAAAGAAAGTAGCTTTTTCGTTTATGCAGGATTGAATAATTCGACTAGAAATAGCGCAACGGCCCCAAGAGCTGTCGCATCATCACCCAATTTTGAAATTAGCACCTCTGTATCTTTTGCTCGAGGAGTCAAGCCTTTTTCTTCAATCGTCTTCTGGATCGCGGGAAGAATGAATTTTTCAGCATTTGATACCCCACCACCCAAAATGATCAATTCCGGATTGATGATATGGATTAAATTCGTTAAACCAATACCGA
>CALGNY010000265.1 GCA_937958375.1 uncultured Bacillaceae bacterium | reverse complement strand
CTAAATTAAAATAATGACAACTGGTTTTCTTCAGGTAAGCCTTCTAAACAACCATGTTCGTCCAAGTATTCAACGACGGTTTTAGATAGTCTGCTTCGTTCTCTTAAATCTTGTTTCGACAAGAAGTCTCCTTCTTCTCTCGCTTTGACGATATTGATCGCAGCATTGGTTCCTAAGCCATCGACTGCGTTAAATGGTGGAATCAATGTATCTCCATCAACGATGAAGTTTTTCGCATCAGAGCGATACAGATCGACTTTTTGGAAAGAGAAGCCTCGTTCACACATTTCAAGAGACACTTCCAAGACTGTCAACAAACTTTTCTCTTTTGGTGTAGCGTCATTTCCTTTGTTCAAAATATCTTCAATCCGAGCTTTTAACGCCTCGGAACCTTTCACCATGGTATCCAATTCAAAGTCAGCTGCACGTACAGAGAAATAAGCTGCATAGAAATAAATCGGATAATGGACCTTGAAATAAGCAATTCGGACAGCCATCAATACATAGGCTGCAGCGTGTGCTTTTGGGAACATGTATTTGATTTTTTTACAAGATTCGATATACCAATCCGGCACCCCATGCTTTTTCATTTCTTCGATCCATTCATCTTTCAGGCCTTTACCTTTACGGACCTTTTCCATGATCGTAAAGGCAAGGGAAGCCTCTAATCCTTTATGCATCAAGTAAACCATAATATCATCACGGCAACCAATGACATCCCCGATTTCACAAATGCCGTCATTGATTAAGTCTTGCGCGTTTCCTAACCAAACATCCGTTCCATGCGAAAGGCCTGAGATGATGACTAACTCTGCAAAAGAAGATGGTTTCGTATCTTCAAGCATCTGACGGACGAAGCGGGTACCAAACTCCGGAACACCGAGCGTCCCAGTTTTGCACAGAATCTGATCGGCAGTTACCCCGAGCGGTTCAGGACCGCTGAATATTTTCATGACTTCTGGATCATTTGTCGGGACCGTTTGTGGATCGATTCCTGTCAGATCCTGAAGCATACGAATGACAGTCGGATCATCGTGCCCGAGTATATCCAATTTCAATAAGTTATTATCAATGGAATGGAAGTCGAAATGCGTCGTTTTCCATTCGGCCTTCCGGTCATCAGCCGGGTATTGGATGGGCGTAAAATCATAGATTTCCTTATCATCAGGTACAACAATAATTCCGCCTGGATGCTGCCCGGTCGTCCTTTTGACCCCGGTACAACCTTTTACTAGACGATTCACTTCCGCTTGACGGTAATGCATTCCAAAATCTTGCGCATAACCTTTCACATAACCGAAAGCTGTTTTTTCGGCAATGGTACCGATTGTCCCTGCCCGAAAAACTTTATCTTCACCAAAAAGAACTTTCGTGTAATGGTGGGCTCTTGGTTGGTAATCACCTGAGAAGTTCAGATCGATATCCGGAACTTTGTCTCCTTTAAACCCAAGGAACGTTTCAAATGGAATATCCTGACCATCACGATGAAGTTCGCTTCCACATTCAGGGCAATCTTTTTTCGGCAGATCGAATCCGGAAGCAACCGAACCATCTGTAAAAAATTCATGATGCTTGCAGCTTGGGCAAACATAATGTGGTGGTAATGGGTTGACTTCGGTGATTTCTGTCATCGTCGCGACGAATGATGAGCCGACTGAACCCCGTGAACCAACCAGATATCCATCATCTAATGATTTTTTGACGAGTTTTTGGGAGATTAAATAAATGACTGAGAAACCATTTTCGATGATGCTCGATAATTCTTTCTCCAGTCGACTCGTCACGATTTCCGGCAAATCATCTCCGTAAATATGCTTGGCGCGGTCGTAGCACATTTGACGGATTTCATCATCTGCACCATCAATGTTTGGCGTATACAGATCATCTTTTATCGGTTTAATGTCTTCAATTTGATCGGCAATCGCATTAGGCTGCTGGATGACGACTTCTTTTGCTTTCTCTTCGCCAAGAAAATCGAATATTTCCAACATCTCATCTGTCGTTCTGAAATGAACATCTGGTTGTGTTTGGCGATTCAATGGATTTCCACTTTGCGATGCGATCAATATCTTGCGGTAATGCTTTTCATGTGGGTCGATGTAGTGAACATTTCCTGTAGCGACCACTTTTTTGTTTTGCTGCTCCCCTATGTCGACAATCGTTTTGAGCATTTGTTTAATATGTCCAAGAGAATGAGCCTGTTCTCTTTCGATCAAATGAGCATAATTGCTCGGTGGCTGAATTTCGATAAAATCATAAAACTGAGCGACATTCTCCGCTTCCTCTCTCGATTTCAACGCAACGGTGTCAAACAGCTCGCCTTGGTGACAGCCTGAGCCAACCAATATGCCTTCCCTCAACTGGTTCAACTTGGAGCGTGGAATTCTTGGTTGACGATAGAAATAATCAACATGTGACAAGGAAACGAGCTTAAATAGGTTTTTCAACCCTTCCTGTGTCTGGGCAATCAATGTCGCATGGAAAGGTCGCGAACGTTTATAGGCATCTCCTTCGCCAACATACCGGTTCAAGTCTTTATGGTTCAAAATCTCTTTTTCTTTTGCGGATTTCAGTAAGCTTGCCAATAAATAACCGGTGGCTTCAGCATCGTAAATGGCACGGTGATGCTGTGTCAGTTCGATGTTCAAGTGCTTACATAATGTATTCAGCCGGTGGTTTTTCAAATCTGGATAGAGAAACCGTGCGAGTTCCAGCGTATCAATAACTGGATTAGTCACATTCTCGATACCCATTCGTTTGTAAGCTGCATTGATGAAGCCAATGTCAAAGCTTGCGTTATGTGCGACCAGTACATCATTCTCACACCAGTCATGGAAATCTTTCATGACTTCTTCAATTTCTGGTGCATCTTTGACCATGTCGTCTGTGATACCTGTCAGGTTGATCGTTGT
Source organism: uncultured Bacillaceae bacterium (assembly GCA_937958375.1). Taxonomy (GTDB): domain Bacteria; phylum Bacillota; class Bacilli; order Bacillales; family Alkalibacillaceae; genus Allobacillus. The sequence continues at coordinate 34,615 of CALGNY010000265.1, read as the reverse complement.
TTCACTTAATTTTTGGTGTGGATTAGCGAACCGTTCAAAACGATCGATGATTTCGCCTTGATAGACCTTGACGCCAGCTAGTTCGATAATTTTATCGTAGTTAGCTGATAGACCAGTTGTTTCGACGTCAAAGACAATATATGTTCCTTCATCTAAATCCAGATCGGTTTCGTTATAGGCAATCGGAACGCCGTCATCGACAATATTGGCTTCAAGTCCATACAGGACCTTAACACCATACTTTTGACTGGCTGAATAAGCTTCAGGAAAGGATTGCACGACAGCATGGTCGGTGATCGCGATGGCCGGGTGCCCCCAATCGGCAGCCTGCTTGACAAGCCGGTCAGCAGAGACGGTCGCATCCATTTGGCTCATCGCCGTATGTGCGTGCAATTCAACGCGCTTCTCGTCTACTGGTGCATGGTCCTCACGAAGTTTCGGCTTCACTTCAATGAGATCATTCCCCATCATGACGAGTTCGTGCGTATAATTGTCCGTTTGAATACCACCACGAGCTTTTACCCACATACCCGGCTGGATTTTCTTGAACTCTTCCTTCTGCTCTTCACCGCGTGAGAACATTTTGATTTGTAAGGAATCCGTGTAGTCGGTGATGCTGACAATCAATAGGTCCCTGCCGGAACGCAAATTCCTGATGTCCACATCAAACACGTAGCCTTGAATGGTCATTCGCATTTCTTCTTCGATGATATGTTGGATCTCAACAGGCTCTTCTTGAATGGTTTGACCCAATTTAACTGGCTTTCCTGATGTATCTTTTGTTGCCTGGGCTTGTTTTTCTTCTTTTTCCTTAATCGCTTTTTCAATTAATGTCCGGTCTTCTTGTTGTTTTTGTTGCTGAAAATTCTCCATTTCCTGATCGTTTTCAGTCACTTCAACGGTGAGTTGAAAGGATTTCAACCCGTATTGCTGACAGAATGTCTTGAGTAATGGAGAAAGCTTTCTTTGTATGGCATTTCCCTCAGTCTGATTTCGTGCACAAAGGATGATCGTATTTCCTTTTAGTTGAGGTTGCTGTGTATAAACAAATTCTTTATAGGCAGGAAACAGATCATCAATGGACGTGAGGAACATTTTCCAATAGTTATGAATCTCCATCTCTTCCAAGTCACTTTCATCCGTTGTCACTGTGAAATTTACCTTTGCGATATGGTGAAAAGCTTCTTGCAATTTAGAGGAGAAAATTTCTATGACTTCACATGGAAATGGTTGTGGATTATGTAAATGAAATTGCCATGTTTTTGTTTCTTTAACGACCGTTAACTTTCTCAATGAAGCATTCGAAAAATAGTCATCTACGAGTTCTTGAGGCATTTGTATCTGCTCCAGCAATAGCTGGAGTCGGTCTATTGAATGATCCATCGTTTTCCCTCACCCTTTTATTTCATACACGAGGTTGGAATCCAACGGCGTAGATGAGATTTTAAGCAAAATGGTCAGACTGTTATACATTCAGTCCAGACCATTTCCTTAAAAAACATCATTCGATCGATCGGAATCCAACCTCTTGTTTTACATTTCTATTTTGCATCCAAATTGCGAAGGAAGTCAGCGACATCCGCTACTGGGACGTCTTCTTGTACACCAGTTTTTCGATGCTTGAATTCTAGCATTCCGTCCTTCGCACCTTTGCCGATGACAATCCGATATGGAACTCCAATCAAATCACTGTCATTGAATTTGACACCGGCTCGTTCGTTTCGGTCGTCATACAACACATCAAAGCCTTCATCCTGCAATTGTGCATAGATTTGATCGGCGAATTCCACTTGATCTTGTTTCTTCGTATTTAGATTAACCAAATGGACATCGAATGGACGAATCTCTTTTGGCCAGTTCAAGCCATTCTCATCTCCATACTGCTCAACGACTGCCGCGAGTGCACGGGAAACTCCAATTCCGTAACTTCCCATGACAAATGGTTGTGTTTTTCCTTGGTTATCCAAAAATAAAGCTTCCAATTTCTCGGCGTAATTGGTACCTAGTTTAAAGATATGTCCGACTTCGATTCCTTTGGCAAATTTGATTTTGCCTTGTCCATCTGGGGATGGATCTCCTTCTTCGATAAATCGAAGGTCTGCATATTGACTGACTTGAAAGTCTCGTTCTGGCTGGACATTCGCAAAATGGTAACCATCCTCATTGGCACCACATGTCGCATTGACCATATATTGAACCGCTTGATCGGCAACTACTTCTACTGTATCCGGCACACCGATTGGTCCAAGTGAACCGAAGCCTGCTCCTACGACTTCCTTGGTTTCTTCATCGGTGGCCAATTCGACGATATCTGCTTCATACAAATTTTTCAACTTGATATCATTAACTTCGTGATCCCCACGGACGATGACAAGCACAAACTTTCCATCCACTTTAAACATGATCGCTTTCATGCCTTCAGCCAATGAATGACCCAAAAAGTCAGCTACTTCCTGCATGGTCTTCGCATTAGGCGTTGCGACTTTTTCCAATTCTTTAGCCGGCTCATCCGACGGTTTTCCTTGATCAATAACCGGTGCCATCTCGATATTTGCAGCATAATCTGAAGTGTCTGAATAAGCGATGATATCTTCTCCGACCTCGGATAACACCATAAACTCATGCGTATCTTTTCCGCCCATCGTGCCGGAATCAGCAATGACTGCACGGTATTCCAGTTCGAGGCGATCAAAGACCCTACAATAGGCGTCATACATCACTTGATAGCCCTCATCCAATGATTCATAGCTGTCATGGAAGGAATACGCATCTTTCATCAAAAATTCTCTTCCACGCAATAAACCGAAGCGAGGTCTTTTTTCATCACGGAATTTATTTTGAATTTGATAAAGGAAAAATGGTAATTTTTTATACGAAGTCACATCATCTTTGACTAACGACGTGACGACTTCTTCATGCGTCGCCCCTAAAGCGAAAGGACGGTCATGGCGATCGTTCAACCGCATTAATTCTTCACCCATCGTATGCCACCTGCCGCTTGCTTCCCAAATCTCTGCTGGTTGGAGGCTCGGCATTTGGACTTCCTGGGCACCGGCCCGGTCCATTTCTTCACGAACAATTGCTTCAACTTTACGGAGCACTTTTTTACCTAAAGGCAAAAAGTTATACACTCCGGAGGCCAGTTTGCGGATATAGCCCGCTTTCAAAAGTAATTGATGACTTTTGATCTCCGCCTCTTTAGGTACCTCACGTAATGTAGGGGCCAACAACGAACTTTGTCTCATAACATTCACCTCATCCAAAATTATAGCGAATACGTTGCAAGGTTGAGTACTGTTCTTATGATGTTTGTATGACTACATAAATAAGCGTTCGATATCATTCCACGTGACCGCAATCATCAGCAACATGAGAAATGCAAATCCAATGAAATGAAAAATCCCTTCTTTTTCAGGATCGAGTGGTTTCCCGCGAATCGCTTCATAACCCAAAAACATCAACCGACCACCATCTAAGGCAGGAAGGGGCAATAAGTTTACGATTCCTAGGTTCACACTCAACATGGCTGTCCACATGAAGAAGTTCAGGATTCCCGTTTGAACCACTTCATCGGTAGCCGTATAAATACCGACAGGACCCGCCAATGCATCGAGTGACAGTTGGCCGGTCACGAGCATCCCGACCGCGTCCAAAATCAATACGCCGATATCATAAACTTGTGTAAATCCATAGGTGAACACTTCAAGGGGTGCTTTATCGAAATCACGCATGACCCCAATCCGGCCGATTGTTTCACCAGTTTCCGTTTCATGGGCCGTGGTGACCAGCGAGGTTTCGAATAGGTCGCCATCCCGGTTCACCCCGAGCGTGATTTCCTCATCGGGTCGTTCCTGTACATACATGACAAAATCAACCCAGTTATCGATCTCATTGCCATCGACCGAAACGACTTCATCTCCAGTCATTAACTCAGCTTGTGCCGCTGGAGAATCTTCTTGAATACCGCCTAAGTGTGCTTCCTCTACCGGAACACCTTGAATAAAGCCCAATCCCCAGAAGATCACAACCGCAAGCAAGAAGTTCATCATCGGACCAGCAAAAACCTGCATCGCCTTTTGTCCGACTTTCTTCGATCCGAATTGGCGATCATATGGCGCAATGAGCGTCTCTTTATCGTCCATCACAAATAATGCTTTACGGTCGATGTCATAGTGTTCTCTTTCTTCGCTGTTTAAGTCAAAACAATCCAACGTCAATTCATGGTCCAGATCAATGCGTTCGACTTCAACGACTTTCGCATTCGGGTATTTCGATTTATTGTTGACGATGATTTTATTGACTTTGTTTTCATCGTTGAATTCTACACCGATATGGTAGCCTGGCTTTAACTCCACAATTTCCGGATCTTCACCCGCAACACGGACATATCCACCAATGGGGAGCAGGCGAATCGTGTACAATGTCTCGTCTTTCCGATAAGAGAAAACTTTCGGACCAAATCCGATGGCAAATTCTCTTGCAAGCATTCCGGATCGCTTGGCGAAAATTAAATGTCCCAGCTCGTGAATGAACACGAGGAGGCCAAACATAAATATAAAGGCAATGACGGTATTCATGTCTATTAACACCTTCCTTTACGAGTAACGAGTTGAAATGCGTTTCCTCGTATCTTGATCGACAGCAAGGATCGTCTCCAAATCTGGTGATTCGATCACTTGGTGTCGCGCTAATTCCTTTTCAATCAAGTCTTCAATCTCCAAAAAGGTAATCTGATCGTTCAAAAACAATTGGACAGCCACTTCGTTGGCTGCATTGAGCACGGTTGGTAAGCTTCCCCCTACTTTACCTGCATCGTATGCCATTTTCAAGCAAGGAAAACGCTCGAAGCTGAGCTCATTGAAATGTAATTCCTGAAACTTCAGCAAGTCTAACCCTTCACTCATCGAAAACGACTTTCGCTCGGGATATGTGAGGGCATACTGAATCGGAATCCGCATATCTGGCGTACCCAATTGGGCCATCACACTCAGATCATCAAATTCAACCATAGAATGGATGACACTTTCTTTGTGCATCAGTACGTCGATTTGGCTATAAGGTACGTCAAATAACCAATGTGCTTCAATCACTTCAAGTCCCTTATTCATCATTGTAGCCGAATCGATGGTTATTTTTGCACCCATACTCCAATTCGGATGCTTGAGGGCGGCTTCTTTTTTCACACCGACCAATTCATCCCGCGTCCGGTCCCGAAAACTTCCACCTGAAGCCGTAATGATCAATCGCTTCAACTCTGCCTTATTCTCGCCCCGAAGACATTGGTGGATGGCCGCATGTTCACTATCTACAGGAAGTAGTTGAACGCCATATTTTTTAGCCTCACTCATAACGAGGTGGCCAGCGGTAACTAAGGTCTCTTTATTTGCGAATGCGATTTGTTTTTTCGCACGAATTGCTTCTAAGGTTGGTTTCAAGCCGATGCTTCCGAGTAGAGCATTGACGACGACATCGGTTTTTTCATGCGAAGCTGCCTCACAAAGTGCTTCCATCCCATAGGAAACTTTTGCTGGATACGTCAGCTTGGTTTCGATCGATTGCTTGGCTTCCTGATCTCCGGCAATGATCCATTCGGGTCGCAAACGTTCGGCAACTTCCAATGCCTTATCAACTTGTTTACCAAAGGCAAATGTGAATAACTGGTATGTCGGTAGCTGTTCGATGACTTCAATGGTTTGTTCGCCAATCGAGCCTGTACCACCCAATAGTGTAATGTTTTTCATGAATAACCCTCATTTATACGTAAAATCATTTTAGAAAAACTGAATGAAATGCAAAAACGGCACCATAAAGATCAGACTGTCAAATCGATCAAAAATGCCCCCGTGTCCAGGTAATAAGGTTCCTGAATCTTTCACGTCCAGGTGTCGTTTCAATGCCGATTCCACCAAATCACCCAATTGGGCTAAAATCGATGCGAAAATGGTGACCAATAGCAACACGAGTAGGTTGTCATGTATCGGTGTGATGAGCTGGATGATGGTTGCTGCAACCATGGCGGATAGGATGCCGCCGACAAACCCTTCTATCGTTTTTTTGGGACTGATGACAGGCCACAATTTATGTTTTCCGAAGAATTTACCGGTAAAATAGGCTCCGGTATCGGTTAGCCAAATCACAAGCAAGACATAAATGACGTATTCCAAACCGACGAAGCGGGTTTCGATAAAATAAGAAAAGCCGATACCTATGTATAAAGCGGATGCTATCACAAATGAAACCCCATCAAATGTAAATCGGTTTTTGACGATCACCGTATACGCCATTAAAATCAAAACAAATAAAAACAGGATTTCCATCCGGTTCATCGGAATCGTTTCGGCCAGTGAATAGACATTTTCCGTCATCAAAATAAGCCAAAGCACACCCAAGCCGATGATCGTCGGAAATGAAGCAATGGCAATTTTTTTCATCATCAATAATTCAATTAATGCCAGGGAGGCAAGCAGATAAACCAATACCACAAACGGCCAGTCTCCATAAATGACTATAGGAATAAATAAAATAAGTCCAATGATAGCTGTTATAATTCTTTCTTTCATTATACATCCACCTAACTGTCTACAAACCACCAAACCTTCTTTTTCGGTCTTGGTAAGCTACTATTGCTGAATCTAGCTCATCCTTATTGAAATCAGGCCATAGCTTCTCCGTAAAATAAAACTCTGAATATGCGATCTGCCATAATAAATAATTGCTGATCCGTTGCTCGCCACTTGTCCGAATCACAAGATCAGGGTCACTTAAGGCATTGGTTGTCAGGTAGCTAGAAAATAGCTCTTCGTTAAGGTCATCGAGTTTGATTTCATCCTCTTTATAATCCTCACAAATCTTTTTGACCGCATCGATAATCTCTTTCCGGCTGCCATAGTTGATTGCAAAATTCAATATAAGCCCTGTATTCTGTTTTGTTTTTTCGACAGAGTGGCTGACTGCTTCTTTGGTATATTCCGGAAGCGCATCAAAGTCGCCAATTGTCGTCACTTTTACATTGTTTTTAATTAAATCAGGTAAATACGTATCGAGAAATTGAGAAGGTAGTTTCATAATAAATTCTACCTCACTCATGGGTCTTTTCCAATTCTCTGTTGAAAATGCATACATTGTCAAGACTTTGATGTCTAGCTCCACTGCACGCTCAACTACCTTTTGGACAGTCTTCATTCCCTCTCGATGTCCGGCGATTCGCGGCAAACCTCTTTTCTTTGCCCACCGACCATTTCCGTCCATTATAATCGCAATATGCTGTGGCACTTTATTTAAATCGATTGCATTCTGAACGGATTGTTTGTCTTTCGACCGAGTAAACATACCAATCCCTCACTAACTAAGAGTGTAAAGAAAAATTTAGCTTCCGCTTCAAAAAGCGAAAGCTTATTAAGTGGAACGTTACAGAAGCAGATGTTGACTCACTGCCTTCTTGTGCAAGAGTTCAACCATTCATTTGACGACGTTATAACCTGTACACGAAATGATGACATTCAACTAGAAATCATTTCGTATAGGTTAATCGTTCATCCAATGAATGATGAAGCCATACTAGACTTCCAAGATTTCATTTTCTTTTGCTTCTAGACTTGAATCAATTTCTTGGATGTTCTGATCGGTAATCTTTTGAACCTCATCTTGATTTTGACGGAGTTCGTCTTCTGTAATCTCACTGTTCTTTTCTAGCTTTTTCAATTGATCGTTTGCATCACGACGGATATTTCTCACTTGGACGCGCGCTTCTTCAGCATATTTGCGGGTTACCTTGACCAGTTCTTTTCTGCGCTCTTCAGTCAAGGCCGGAATACTGATCCGGATGACATTCCCATCGTTATTCGGAGTCAGCCCTAAATCGGCTTTCAGGATTCCTTTTTCCACATCTCCAATGGAAGATTTGTCAAAAGGAGTAATGACTAGCAAACGTGGCTCCGGTGCAGAAATCGTCGCCAGCTGATTCAGTGGTGTGCTCGCACCATAGTAATCCACATATACCGTGTCCAACAATTGCGGATTGGCACGTCCTGCCCTTACGGTAGCTAATTGTCTGCTGAATGCTTGAATGGCATCATTCATTCGGTTTTGTGCATCTTTAATCACTGATTCACTCATTGATTTTTCCTCCTAATTACAGTACCTATGTCATCGCCTAATAAGACGCGTTTGATATTTCCGTTCTCCATGATTGAAAAGACGATTAATGAAATGTTGTTATCCATGCATAATGAGGTTGCTGTAGAATCCATGACGGCTAATTCTTTATTGAGAATATCCAGATAGGATAGCTCACTGAATTTAAAAGCATCCTTGTCCGTTTTCGGATCAGCGGAATACACGCCATCCACGTTGTTCTTCGCCATCAAAATAACATCTGCTTCAATTTCAGCTGCTCGTAATGCCGCTGTCGTATCTGTTGAGAAGTATGGATTCCCTGTACCGCCTGCAAAAATAACGACGCGTTTCTTTTCTAAATGTCTCATCGCTTTACGACGGATATATGGTTCTGCAACCTGTCTCATTTCGATTGATGTTTGAACTCTTGTCTGAACATCCAAATTTTCAAGGCTGTCTTGTAAAGCTAGTGAATTCATTACTGTAGCGAGCATTCCCATATAATCAGCGTTCGCCCGGTCCATTCCGACTTCACTTCCTATTTTACCACGCCATAGGTTCCCACCGCCAACAACAATTGCAATTTCTATTCCCAGATCATGAATTTCTTTGATTTGTTGGGCGATTGATTTAATGAACGTCGGATCGATCCCACTACCTTTTTCACCACTTAACGCTTCTCCACTTAGTTTGAGTACAATTCGCTTATATTTAGGTGTCGACATAGCTACCTCCATCATTATATGTAGACTTTTCATTGTTCATGATTTCAGTGCAAGAATGGACGAGTATACATCAGCGATGGAAGCTGTACATAAGTCAATCGAACCTCTTGTCACCGGATTACATGTAAAAATAAGGTTGGGACAAAAGAGATTTACTTCTTGAAAACCCGAACTGGAAATCGTGCATGAACATGCTGAAGATACAGACCGCTTCGTCCATTGAATGACCAATCAGCTTTGCCAATAGGCTCACCTGATTTACGGCTATATCTTGAGCTTCAAGCGTGCATCTGCTCGTATTTTTAAAATCGAATCTCTGGTTGTGTCCCAACCTCTATTATTTTACCATTCATCTACGGATGAGGACATTAAAAACCCTCTTACAGTCAGATGAATGCGTCCGATCGAAAATCTTTATTTTTTCATTTGTCCCATAACTTCATCAGCAAAGTTTTCTTCACGTTTTTCCATGCCTTCGCCGACTTCATAACGGACAAATCCTTTGACTGTCGCTCCGTTTGATTCAACATATTTTTTGACTTTCGTGTCAGGATCTTTAACAAAGCTTTGTTCCAATAGGCAAATTTCTTCAAAGAATTTGCCGAGGCGACCTTCTACCATTTTTTCGACGATGTTTTCAGGCTTGCCTTCATTCATTGCCTGTGTTTTCAAAACTTCGCGCTCTTTTTCAACCTCGTCTTGCGGTACTTCGTCACGTGATGTATAACGAGGATTTACAGCTGCCACGTGCATGGCGACATCTTTCGCTACACCTTCATCCGTAGTTCCTTCCAGCACAGTCAATGCGCCGATGCTACCGCCCATATGCGTGTATGCACCAAATGCGGCGTCATCGCTTTTTTCTAGTAGACCGAAGCGACGTAGGGAAAGTTTTTCACCGATTTGGGCGATATTGTTGTTGATGAACTCTTCAACCGTATCTCCTTCACCATTCAGCTTTTGGCCTAAAGCTTCTTCAACTGTAGCCGGTTTTTGGCTTAAAATATGGCTAGCCAACGTATCCAATAATTCTTTGAATTGGTCGTTTTTCGCAACGAAGTCTGTTTCACTGTTCACTTCGATCAACACAGCGTGATTTCCATCAACTTTGATGTGTGCAGAACCTTCAGCCGCAATACGGTCAGCTTTTTTAGCCGCTTTCGAAATTCCTTTTTCACGAAGGTATTCGATTGCTTTTTCCATATCACCATCTGTTTCACTTAGTGCTTTTTTACAATCCATCATCCCAGCACCTGTTTGTTCACGTAGCTCTTTAACCATTTTTGCTGTAACTTTTGCCATAAAAAATCCTCCTTCAAGGTTATCGGTAAGTTGTCGTTACTATACGTTATACACGTATTTTGTCATCGTTTAAACACAATAAATAGATAAGACTTCTTAAAAAAGGGTGATAAAAGGTTCTTTTCCCCCTTATCACCCTTTATCTTTTACTCTTCTACGGTTTTTTCTGTGTTTTCTTCTTCTTCTGTTGTTTCTGTTTCAGATGTTTGTTCTTCTTCAGAAGAAGTTGTATCTTCCATTTCTTCGCCTTGTTTCACTTCTAAAATTGCATCAGCCATTTTGGAAGTAAGCAATTTAACGGCGCGAATCGCATCGTCGTTTGCTGGGATAACGTAGTCGATTTCATCTGGATCACAGTTCGTATCTACCATCGCAATGATTGGGATATTCAATTTCTGTGCTTCCTTCACAGCGATTCTTTCTTTACGTGGGTCAACAATGAACAACGCATCTGGTAGGTTATCCATATCTTTGACGCCACCCAAGAATTTTTCAAGTCGCTCTTTTTCTTTCAAAATCATGACGACTTCTTTTTTAGGCAATACGTCAAATGTTCCGTCTTCTTCCATACGCTCGATGTCTTTCAAACGATTCACACGTTTTTGGATCGTCTGGAAGTTCGTCAATGTACCACCTAACCAACGTTGGTTGACATAGTACATGCCGGAACGGATCGCTTCATCTTTGATCGTATCCTGAGCTTGTTTCTTGGTACCGACAAAAAGGACTTTACCTCCGTCTTGCGCCAAGTTTTTGACAAAATTGAATGCTTCATCGACTTTCTTGACTGTCTTCTGTAAGTCGATGATGTAAATGCCGTTACGCTCCGTAAAGATATATCTTTTCATCTTTGGATTCCAACGACGTGTTTGGTGTCCAAAATGCACACCAGCTTCTAGCAATTGTTTCATAGAAATTGCTGCCATGTTTCATTCCTCCTAATGGTTTTTGTTTTCCTCCGCCCACGTCATCAATGATTTAGAACTTTCTGATCCGAAAGCACCGCTAATTCATTTCGGTAAGCGTGTGTATTAACACCAAAAGTAAATATATCATATTGATTTTACACTAGCAAGTGTTAATTCGACAACTTTGTATGGAATTTAATCATCAGTTCGATTTCTGTCACTCCGACATCCAACTCTTTCGCAATTTCATCGGCTGATTGGCCGGCATGATAGCGTTGTAAAACTTTACTTTCGAGGGTTGGTTCATATGCCGGGGCTTCCTCGTGAGGAGCTGGTGGTTGATAATTCGCTTCGTCCACCCGTTCACTCGTTTGCGGTAAAGGCGCCTGGTTGGATTGCTGGATTTGTGGCGTTTGTGTTGGCTGTTCGACTGGCTTGGGCGGTTCGCTTGTGTAAGCAGATTCGTTTGGCGTAGATGCTCTCAATTCTTTTAATTGCTCGGCGAATTTCTCGTTTTCATGCTTAAGATCTAGCAAATACGCTTGAAACATCTCCTCAATTTCATTCTTTTTCTCTTCGATTGCCGCTTCTCGATTTCGACTTTCCTGCAATCGTTGGAAAAGCAGAAAAAGAACGACAAAGGTTACACCATGTAAAAATAAACTGAATAATAGCACTGTCTCGTTTTCTCCAATCGATTAACTAGAATAATCAATCCGTTTCCCTAGATACGGATGAGTCGGCACCAACATCTCGTCTTCATCGCGTTTATGATTCTTCTGATGGTGCTCGTGTGCATGCGATTGTTGTTCACCGCTATCTTTGTTGATTTTAGCTGAATCTTTTTGTTTGGCTTCAATAACGGCTTTCCTTAATCTTTCCATCTCTTCTTGATGGACTTGTCCTTTAAAGCTTTGGCTTTGTTGTCCTCTTTGCTGTAATTGTTCTTGGAGTTGTCCTTGCTCTTGGACTCTTGGAAGTGCGACTTGTAGTTCAACACCCTTCCAACTCATTTGTTTCACTCCTTATGAAAGAGGTACGATCGAAAAATCCTGATGTTTATAAATCACAGATACCTGTTTATATTCTTGCTTGATCGCTGTTGCGTATTTTCCTACAGTGATATGTACATTTGGATATATGATACCATTAACATCAATTTTCAGAAACTCTGGAGATTCATTCTCTGTCGTCAAAGACTCGTATTGCTCCTGAAGTTCTGTGAGTTCGAGTTCGGAAGCCTCCAATGAATTTTTCTGCCGTAACAACATAACCCTTTCTTTACTGGATAAATCCCTTACCATTTTTAAAGATTCCAACTTCTCACCAAGTAACTTTAGCTTTTGAATTTGTTCTGTGGCTTTCTTCATTTCCTTTTCTAGCTCATCTTGCCGGTTCGCCTCTGTTGAACTTTGTCCCAAGAAGATGACTGTTTTTGTACTTAATCGGTTACCGAAGTCATTTCCCTGTATTCGCTTGCCGGCTGATATGTTCCCGCCGATCAAATGACCACGCTGGCAATACAACATTTCATTCGCCTCAACATGACTATGTAAACAAGAATTCTCAATGATGATATTTCTCTCAGCGTACAAATTACCCTGATTCACGCTTCTCGCCCGGATATCCACACCAGCCTTCACATGTCCTTTACCTAATGAATGGATTCCTTCGTGAACAAAAATTGAACCGCCCGCTTCTAATTCTGCTGCTTCAACGATCCCATGTATGGTGATGTCACCTCTTGCTTTCAACGAAAAACCGGTTGGTACATCACCGCGAATTACAATCGAGCCATTAAAATCGATATTACCTGTTTTTAAACTTAACGAGTCATCAACTTCGTAGACGGGAAGCACTTGAATTTTATTGTTTGCCAAGCTTACTTGACCACTGCCCGTTGCATAGATGGCTTGATACTCCTCGTGAAGGGCTGTGTTTTCACCCGTTTTCAATACGGCCGGCTTCCCTGGCTTCGCTTTGATCTTCTCACCTGTCACCGTTTTCCCATCAACCGGTTCAGTCGGGGAGATGATGGTGACAAGCTTTGTGCCTGTTTCGACTTTTGGGATGACCATAATCTCTTTAAAATCAACGACATGGCCTTCTTCAATATTCATCAACGTTCCTAATTGGACATGAAAATCGAGCCATCCGTTTTTACCTGCTTGTGGTTCCATTCCTTTTGCGAAAATAATCGGATCTTCCAAGACATCAAATTTCTTCATAAAAGTTTCCAATTGATCGTCTAAGATTCCATAGGTAATTCCATGGGAACGGATCAATTCAATGATTTGCTCAATCGTTATTTCTTCTTTCAAACGATTGTGTTCTTCATCAGATAATTGCATCCGTTTTTCATGGTCCATATGAATCTCAGCCTGCATTTTATCATCACTGATTCGGATAAAAAACATAGTAGATAAATCCAACTCATTCACCTCTAGGCGCAACAGAATCTACTGAACTGCTTGTAATAGAGTTTTCAACTTGGCGATCGACTTACTATGAATCTGTGAAATCCGAGAAGTGGACAGTTCAACAATTTGCCCAATTTCCGTGAACGTAAGCTCTTCTTTATAAAATAACTGGATGACCAGCTGTTCCTTATCGTTCAATTGACCAATCATGGAGACGAGCTCTTCCATTTGCTCTTTTTTCACACTGAATTCTTCCGGTGTCGGTTCATTGGCATCTGGGATCGTATTACGCAGATTCTCCCGATGCTCTTGATCTTGGTCACTCGTTTTATCTTCAATAGACAGAAAGTTGGCGACTAAAGAATCCTTCAGCACATCAGAAGTTTCTTGAACGGATAAATTAACTTCCTTGGCGATTTCTTTGATGCTTGGTTCGCGATTCAGTTTTTTCACCAACGTCTCAACCGCTTGTTCTACCCCTTTTGTCTTTTCGCGCACGGACCGTGGTAGCCAGTCCTCTTTCCGTAAGCCATCCATAATAGCCCCTTTAATCCGAAAAGAAGCATAGGTATCAAATTTCAAATCCCTTTCAGGATCGAATTTTTCCAACGCATCAACGAGACCCATAAAAGCCAAACTTTTGATGTCTTGCCGCTCGACATTTTTCGGAAGTGTAGCATAGATGCGATTCACTTGATAATCAACTAATGGCATATAATGTTCGACGAGTAAATTCCCGGCTTGTTCATCGTTCTGTTCTTGCCAATTTCGCCATATGGTTTTCAGAGAATCTTTTGTTTGTACCATGTATGTAACCTCCATGCTTACCCCTTAGATCATACGTTCCCCGAGTTGAACGGTACGAACCTTCAACAGAAATGTCTCTGTATCGAATTCAATCGTCCTTCCTTTATTTCCACCTGTATCCTCTGCAACAACCGCTATATTTCGACGTGCCAGTTCTTCCTTGACGGCTTCTACATTCCTAGGACCGATCCGTAATGTATCCCCACTGCCTTGCCTACTGAACATTTGAGCGCCACCTGCTATTTTCGCTTTGATTCGATGCATGTTTGCCCCTCGGCTTTTCATCAATTCAAGGACAGCGTCAATGCCTGTATCTGCATATTTTCCCAATTTGAATTCACTCGATTTGGAAATGTCAGAGTGTGGCAGCATCACATGGACCAATCCAGCCAGACGGGTCTGTTGATCATACAAGACTACACCCACGCAGGAGCCCAGACCGATTGTCGTAATCGTTCCTGGATGCTCGACGATATCGAGCCCTGCGATCCCAACTTTTACCGATTGTGAGATTTTAACCATGTTCACTGACTCCCAACGCTTTGAATATATGTTGGAAAGCTTCAGGATCAGGCAATAAGATAAAGTGCCCTTGCAGTTGGTTGGTTTTTGATTCTGCATCACTGAATACGGTCTCAATCATGATCGCGTAGTCCGAGATTTGCGAAATCTCGATTAAACCTTGGGTCAGCATCGCCCCAACCATATCAATGGCAACGGAAGGAACCGACTGATGGATATCCAACTGGGTAAAATCAGAAAGCGCGCGAATATAAGAGCCAGTCAGAATATTTCCGAGTTCCAAAAACGCCGAAGTTGCAAAGGGATCCCCTTCGTTTACGGATAACGAAGGATCACCAGTCATCATCCCGACAAGTTCACTTGCTTCTGCCGGGTCAATGACAAAGAACATGCTCCCTTTCAATCCACCGAGCATTTCGACATGAATGGCTGCCTGGACTTCCTCTTTCCCGCCGGCCTTCTCCATCATCTCGTCAAACGATACAATATGGACAACAGGTGTTTCCATTTGAATCGTTTGATTGACGATTTTTGAGAGAGACGTGGCCGCATTTCCAGCGCCAATATTTCCGATTTCTTTCAATACATCCTTATGCATAGCTGTATAATCAAATGGATGTTCCATAAACAGTCCTTCCTATCCAATGCATTACGCATCAACAACAGATAATTGGCTCATTTCTTCATTAGACAATACTTGTTCTAAATTTAATAAGATTAATAGACGATCTTGTAATTTAGCGACTCCACGGACGTAATCCGTATCGACGGAACCGATCACTTCTGGAGGATCTTCGACGTCATCTTCCTTTAGATCCACTACATCATTGGCTTCATCGACAATCATTGCAACTTCCTTCTCTTCGATATGGACGGTAATCATTCGTGTGCGATTTGAATAACTTGCCGATTCCATGCCAAACCGTTCGCGTAAATCGATCACGGGTGTGACGACACCTCTCAAATTGATGACACCTTTGATGAATGCCGGTGTGTTAGGGATACGTGTGATTTCAAGCATCCGCTCAATTGAACCGACATAATTGATTGGCACCCCATATTCCTCATCGCCCAAACGAAATACGATGACTTTCATTTCTCTCACTTCCTCACTCATTCCAACGACCTCCTTTATTTAATCAATGAATGAACATCTACAATCAATGCGACTTCCCCATCACCTAAGATGGTTGCACCGGAGATGGCAAATACATCCGTCAAATAGTTCCCTAAGTTTTTCAACACGATTTCCTGTTGGCCAATCAATGAATCAACAACGAGTCCAGCAATTTTTTCTCCCTTGCGAACGACGATGATCGACTCATATTCATCTGGAACCTCAGAGGTCGGCACATCCAATACTTCCCTCAGATAAATTAATGGGATGACAGTTTCCCTGAAATCCATCATTCGTTGGCCCTGTACGGTTTGAATATCCGCTTTTTTGACGATCGCTGTTTCAATGATTGAAGAAAGCGGAACCGCATAGATTTCTTTTCCGACCATACTCAACATAACCGAAATGATCGATAATGTGAGTGGCAACTGGATTGAGAAAGTCGTTCCTTCACCTGGCTCCGAGGTGATTTCAATGGAACCACCAAGCGATTCGATTGTATTTTTGACCACATCCAACCCGACACCTCTGCCGGATATATCCGAAATGGAATCCGCCGTTGAAAAGCCGCTTGCCAAGATCAGTTCATTGATTTGCCGATCGGTCAATTGATTCCCTTGTTCCGATGTAACGACTTGGTTGGCGATTGCCTTTTGAAGGACTTTCTCGCGATTGATGCCCTGACCATCATCAGAAATTTCCACGAAAACATGATTGCCGCTATGATAAGCTTTCAACAATACGTTTCCTTGTCGACTTTTTCCTTGTTTCTCACGGTCTTCCGGAGACTCGATTCCATGGTCCAATGCATTGCGGATCAAATGGACTAGTGGATCGCCAATTTCATCGATGACTGTACGGTCCAATTCAGTTTCTGCACCTTGGATTTCCAATTCAATGTCTTTATCCAACTCACGTGTCAATTGTCTGACCATTCGAGGAAAGCGGTTAAAGACCTGTTCGATGGGAACCATGCGCATATTGAGTATAATATTTTGCAAATCACCTGAAATCCGTGCCATGCGTTCGACCGTACCCGTCAAATCCGCGTGCCCCAGCTCATGGGCGATTTGCTCCAACCGACCCCGGTCTATGACCAATTCCTCAAACAAATTCATCAAAGCATCCAGTCGGTCAATATTGACACGGATGGTTTTCGTCGAAGCTGATTTTCTATTGGCAGATGATTGTTCTGGGTGTTCTGGTTTCTTTTCAGATGGATGATCCTCCGTTTTTTTCGAAGATTCTTCCCTCTCCTTCTCTTCATTCGCATGTGACCGATTTACATCTTGAATCGCCACTTGCTTAATCTCAGACACTTTCATGATTTTATCCGTCAACTCTTGCCGATCGGTTTCAGTGACAAATACGACTTCAAATTGGTTGTCAAACGCTTCATCCTCAAGAACTTCGACATTAGGAACCGATTTGATGATTTCGCCTTCTTTTTCAAGAATCTCAAACACCATATAAACGCGTGCTGCCTTTAATAAACAATCGTCAGCTAAAAGGACTTGAATGTGGTAGGTATGCAATCCATCTGATTTTGCTTGATCGATCACAGTCTCCTCAAATGTGTCCAATGAAAGGCTTGTCTGCTTTTGGTCTGTGTCAGTTGGTTGAACTGGCGCGATTGATTCACCCGTCTCGATCGCTTTCAATTGATCCAGCACATCTTGGACAGGGGTTTTTCCTTCTCCACCATTCGAAATATCCCCGACCATATCTTCCAGCTTTTCAACCGCTGCCAGTAAGACGTCCAACAATTCCGGTGAAACAGACAACTGCTCATGACGTACCAGATCCAACACATCTTCCATTTGGTGTGTCAGATTAGCCAGATCCTCATAGCCCATCGTCGCAGACATGCCCTTTAACGTATGTGCCGCACGGAAAATCACTTCGATAAATTCCAAATTGTTCGGATCTTTCTCTAAATCCAATAGACCATCATTGATCTTTTGGAGGTTTTCATTACTTTCATCGATAAATATATCTAAATACTGGTTCGTATCCATCTATCTTCCCCCTCTATTCTCCACCAAATGAACGAGTGTGGAAGCCATTTCATCCAACCGTCTGATATGATGGCCATCGACTTGTTCAGCGATGGATTTAGGCATCCCATAGATCAATGCCGTCTCTATTGATTCAGCGATAATGACACTACTAGGATCGGCCTTTTTCATCTTTTTAGCGCCTTCTGTTCCATCTGAGCCCATCCCCGTCAATATGACAGCAATTTTATTGATGTTTTTGATGGCTGCAACGGATTCAAACAGCCGATTCACAGAAGGACGATGCCCTCGGTCAGGTTCTGATTGATCCGTTTCGAGTGCAAGAACACGGCCTATTTTTCTGACACGCAGATGATAATCTCCTGGTGCGATATAAACCACTCCATTACGGATAATCTCACCGTGACGGGCTTCACGAACCTCTACATCAGCCAACTCATTCAAACGTTCGGCTAACGATTTCGTAAAGTGTGCGGGCATATGCTGAACGATGACAACCGGTGCATGCAAGACTTTCGGAAAACCCATGATTAATTGCTGTAATGCTTTCGGGCCACCGGTTGAGACACCGATACAGATGAGCGATTGTTTATGTCTGAATGATGGTTGGAGTGTTGGTGTCTTCGCCAAATCGTTACCAGACTGTTTTTGTACCAATTGATGGTCTACGTTTACCTGGGCGGCCCGAACCAATTTCGTTTGTATTTCTTTTTCAATCGTATGTAAATCCAATGAGATGGCTCCAGAAGTTTTCGCTATAAAGTCAACTGCACCTCGTCGCAAGGCCTCAACCGTTACAGCTGCCCCATCCTTTGTCGTGCTTGATAGCATCACAACCGGTATGGAGTGGTCTTGCATCACTTTCTCGAGCGTTTCCAACCCATCCATTTCTGGCATTTCGACGTCTAACGTAATGACATCTGGTCGCAACTCTCTGATTTTCTTCAGTCCGTCTTTACCATTTCTAGCTGTCCCAATCACTTCCAACCGATCAGAACGGTTCACAATATCTGAAATGACTTTCCTCATGAATGCAGAGTCATCAACAATCAATACTTTCTGCCTCTTCAATCCGACCAACCTTTCTCTCTGAAAAAACAATCTCTTCAACTAGCCTCAAGATGAATGCTTTGAAAAAATAGATTTGATCCGTTGCATAAATCGTTTCGTTGGTTGTGTTTGGCTTGGTCGTTCCTCCTTCAAAAAGCGAAGAACTAAGTCTTGCAATGATTTTGAAATACTCGCTTTCGGATAGAGTGTCAGGAAAGGCTGTTGTTGCTTGACAGCTTTCGTGACGATTGGGTCGTCTGGCAATTGACCTAAAAAGTCCAGTTGATAGTTTAAGAAATTAGCAATCACTTCTCTTAACCGCTCATACACATCAAGTCCTTCTTGTAGCCTGGTAGTTCGATTCACAAGGAGTGACATGTGAACATTTTTTCGATCCGAATCAAGGATCAGATGCTTCATTGCAGCATAACTATCGGTTAACGATGTCGGTTCAGGGGTCGTCAAAACGATACATTGATCGGCTGCTTCAATAAACGTCAAATGATTACTCGTCATTCCTGCCCCTAGATCGAATAAAATAAAATCATAGCTATCGACCAGTGCTTG
Source organism: uncultured Bacillaceae bacterium (assembly GCA_937958375.1). Taxonomy (GTDB): domain Bacteria; phylum Bacillota; class Bacilli; order Bacillales; family Alkalibacillaceae; genus Allobacillus. The sequence goes on along the minus strand of CALGNY010000265.1, from coordinate 15,064 downwards.
AAATTGTTCGACAAAATGCGCCTTGGCTTCGTCATCCATTTTAAAAAAGTGAGTCAGACTTGTCCCTGCAGCAATATAGGAAAAATTTTCATTCACTGTCTCTATCATATCAAAAATGCGTAGTTTTTTCTCTAGCATATCTGCAATTGAGTAGGTTGGATGTTTACCCAGCAAAATATCAATATTTCCCATCCCGATATCCAAGTCAATCATCATCACTTTTTTGTGATGCTTTGATAAAGCCAATCCAAAATTGACGACAAAATTAGACTTACCAACCCCTCCCTTACCGCTGAAAATAGCGATCGTATGGGCTTGGTTTTTTGTTTCTCGATTCTTCACCAAGTTTCGAAGAGCTGAGGCTTGATCGTTTACCATGATTTTTCACCTATCATCAGCCCAGCCAAAACATCCTCATTGACGGGTAAGATATCATCGGGTACGTCTTGTCCGATTGTCAAATTACGAATATAAAACGGCGATTTTCTCCACAAATTGTAAAGTTGGCCAGAGGAAGTCGTTTCATCGACCTTCGTAAATATGAAGCTTTTGACCGGCAGCTTTGTAAATTGTTGAAAGATTTCATTCATGTCTTCCTCTTTGGCTGTCAGCGATAATACACAAACCAATTCATCGTGCTGGTCGAATCCGACAGTCTTTTTGATTTGATCAATGTATTCATTTTTCATGTAATTTCGTCCAGCCGTGTCGACCAAAATCAAATCCATTTCCTCGAATTGATCCTTTGCTTTCTTCAAATCTTCTTCGTTATAAGCTACCTCAATCGGAATATCCAATATTTTCGCATAGGTCTTTAACTGTTCAATGGCTGCTATTCGGTACGTATCCAATGTAATGAAAGCAACTTTCTTTTGATTTTTGATTTTTGCTTCGGCAGCCAATTTAGCTAATGTCGTCGTTTTTCCGACACCTGTTGGGCCAACGAGAAAAATCCGTTTAGACTTCTTTGTTGTCTCTGTCACATAAGGTATAAATTTTTGCTTGAAATACCCCTTGGCCACTTCCATCAATTCGTCGACCGTTAATGCTTGGTCTTCCTTGTAATAGGCCTCCAACAGGACCTCCAAAAGCTCGGACTGTGCTTGCTGGTCTAACCCATTCTGTTTTAATTTCGCGATTGCCTGTTCAATCGGATGTGGATACTCATTCGCTAACGACAATCGATCATCAGCATCTTTCATCGCTGCGGAGAAGACGGGTGGATTCGTTTGTCGTTTAGGCCCTGGATTGGCTGGTTTTGCAGCCGTCTTTGCTTTTGTTTTCTTTTGATTCGGCTGTGGGTCAATGGCAGCGAGAACCTCAATGTTTCGCTTCGCAAATAAACCAAACCAACCTTTCGTTTTGATCTCTCGGGAATCCAAGATGACGGCTGCTTCACCCAAGTCTTTTCGTACTTGATGCATCGCTTCAGGCATCGTCGGTGCAATATATTTTTTTATTTTCATTGGACGTTCACCACCCCACTGCTTTCGACCTCAACGGTTGGTTCGAGTTCGTTATATGATAATACGACGACATCAGGCAGCGCTCTACTGATGATTTGTTTGACATACATCCGGACAGCCGGCGAACAGAGTACAATCGGACTGGCATCCTGGAAATAGCCTTGATTGATTTCCTGATGAACCGCTTCGATTAGTTTTTGTTGATTTTCAGGGTCCATCGTGATGAAATTCCCATGCTCTGTCTGCTGAATTCCATCGGCAACCAACTTTTCCACCTGTGGAGATAACGTGACGACCTTAAGTAATTGGTCGTTTGCGAATTGGTTCGTAATCTGGACAGATAGGGCTTGCCTACAGTATTCTGTCAGCAAATCTGTATCGCTGGTCATCTTTGAGTAATCGGCCAGTGTTTCAAAAATGATCGGCAGATTTCGGATGGAAATTTGCTCACTCAATAATTTGGCCAACACTTTTTGAATCTCTCCGACAGCTAACGGTTCTGGTGTGACTTCACCCACAAGAATCGGATGTGTTTCTTTAAGGTGGTCGACGAGTTGCTGGGTTTCTTCCCGTCCGATCAATTCATGCGCATGTCTCTTAATGACTTCTGTAATGTGCGTAGATACAACCGATGGCGGATCGACAACCGTGTAGCCCAATAATTCAGCTTCTTCTTTCATTTCCTCCGTAATCCATTTGGCAGGTAAACCGAATGCAGGCTCTTTCGTATCGATTCCATCAATGTCATCATCCTGTAAATCCGGACTCATCGCCAAATAGTGATTCATATACAACTCACCTTGAGCGACTTGATTTCCTTTGATTTTTAACTGATATTCATTCGGATTCAGTTGAATATTATCCCGGATCCGGACAACCGGAATGACGAGCCCGAGTTCCAACGCCAATTGTCTCCGGATCATGACCACGCGGTCCAATAAGTCCCCGCCTTGGTTCTGATCCGCAATCGGGATCAATGCATATCCAAATTCAAACTCAATCGGGTCCATGTTCAATAGCTGGACAACATTTTCCGGTGTGGTCATTTCTTGGGCGGTCTCTTCGATTTCATCTTCGTCAGTAAGTGTTTCTTCCTCTTTCAGATGAGCCCGATCCAAATAAAATCCACCGAAGGCCAATACACCTGAAATCATGGTCGTCAAACCGAAATTGATCGGTGTCAAACCGAGCAAGAAAATCGTTCCTGCCGCGATATACAATAACTTCGGGAAACGGAAAAGCTGGCGCGTCACATCATAAGATAGATTCCCTTCAGCTGCTACCCTTGTGACGATGATTCCTGTAGCCGTTGCAATGAGTAAGGCTGGAATCTGTGAAACTAACCCGTCACCAACCGTCAATCGTAAAAACACATCTACTGTTTCACCAGCGCTTAATCCATGTTGCGTCATCCCGATGATGAATCCGAAAATGAGGTTGATCAAAACAATGACGATCCCTGCGATCGCATCTCCTTTAACAAACTTACTCGCACCATCCATCGCTCCAAAGAAGTCCGCTTCATCTTCAATCTTTTCGCGGCGCTCTTTCGCTTGTTTTTCTGTGATCAAGCCAGCATTCAGGTCGGCATCAATACTCATCTGCTTCCCTGGCATTGCATCTAACGTAAATCGAGCTGAAACTTCAGAGACCCTCTCCGCACCTTTTGTGATGACGATGAACTGGATCACGACAAGGATTAAGAATACGACAAAACCGACGAATGGGTTTCCGCCTGTCACAAAATTACCGAACGTGTCGACAACGCCACCCGCATCTGCTTCAGACAAAATCGAACGGGTCGTTGAAACATTCAACCCAAGACGAAATAGGGTCAACAAGAGGAGGAGTGATGGAAAAACAGAAAACTCCAAGGCCTCCCTGACATTCATCGAAACGAGGATGACAATCAAGGCTAATGTAATGTTGACCAGTATGAGTACGCTCAGTAATGGACCCGGCAAGGGAATGACGAGCATAATGATAATCATAATGACGCCGAATAAAACGGATAAATCTCTAAAGGACATTCAAGAAAACCTCTTTTCAGTGTTCGCGTTCGTCATGGTTTGGATCGTTCAAGTCCGCTAAACTTTTCGTTGGACTTTATAAACATAAGCGAGTACTTCGGCAACGGATTGATAAAACTCTTCGGGAATGATCTCACCAATCTCGACAGCACCATACAATCCCCTGGCGAGCGGACGATTTTCCACCCGCATCACCCCATTCGCCTCCGCGACTTCTCTGATTTTTAACGCCACGTAATCAGCACCTTTCGCAACGACAAATGGTGCATCTGATTTTTCTTCATCGTATTTCAACGCAATGGAAAAGTGAGTCGGGTTCGTAATGATGACATCTGCAGTCGGTACTTCGCTCATCATCCGTTGTTGTGCCATTTGTCTTTGGGTATCCCGGATTCTCGATTTGATGAGTGGGTCACCTTCCATTTTCTTGTACTCGTCTTTGACATCATGCTTGGACATCCGAATGTTCTTTTCATGATCATACCGCTGATACAAATAGTCGAAGACCGATAAAAACATCAGCATCAAGGAAGCAGCGACACCCATGTAAATCGTTAATTGCCCGAAGAAAGCGACTGATTCATTCAACGATTTCATCGATAAAAGCATCAATTCATCTTTATGAAACCATAGCACCGCGAAACAGACAGCCCCGATCGAAACGATTTTCAACATCGATTTCAAGAACTCAACGAGGGCACGAACGGAAAAAATTCGTTTGAACCCTTTGATCGGGTCGATTTTCTTCAGGTCGAATTTCAACGGTTCTCCCGAAAACAGAATTCCAAACTGCACATAATTCGAAAGAAAACCGGCAACCACCGCTACTCCCATGACAGGTAAGACGATTTTGATCGCTTCAATGGATGATTGGAAGAAAACTTGTTCGGTCGTTGCAGCCGTCACATCCCAATGAATCCATTCCGTAAAGCTATACGTATACATCCCAGTCAAGACATCAGCCATAAACGATCCGAATATGAATAAAAAGATAAAGACAAAAAACAACAGAATCGCTGAGTTGATATCCTGACTTTTGGCTACTTGTCCCTTTTTACGGGTGTCCTGCCGTTTTTTCGGTGTCGCTTTCTCGGTTTTTTCCTGATTGAAAAATTGCAGATCTAAGCGTAATAATTCCAAGGCTACGCGCCTCCTAATAGTTGCATCAGCTGTCTCATGAGTTCAAACATCGTTTCAAATAAATTTCTCAACAACATGATATAGAAGCCCAAAAAGATGAGGATCATCAAAAACGCAACCATAAACTTCAAGGGTAATCCAACGACGAATACGTTGACTTGCGGGACCGTACGTGCAATCATTCCTAGCGCGATATCGACCAAAAATAGTGAACCGACGACCGGAATCGCCATTTGGAATGCAAGCATAAACATATAGGCAAAACTGTCGATAATAAACGTAGGAAACGATTCATTTCCGACCGGCAGCATGTCGTAAAAACCGATAAATTCATAACTATAATAAATGCCATCCAACAATAAATGATGTGCATTGGTCGCAACGAGAAACAATAGAGCAAATATGTAAAAATACTGACCAATGATCGGGCTTTGGGCACCCGTTTGCGGGTCAACGATATTGGCGATCGCAAAACCCATTTGAAAATCGATGAATCCACCTGCGATTTGTACAGCTGAAAGGATGATATACGCTAGCAATCCAATCATCAAACCGACTGTGACTTCTTTTAACAGGAGAATGAAAAATTGGCCATTCAGCAAAAATACCGGGATATCAATGGCGAAAAACATCATCCAAGCTAACATGACCACGAGTCCTACCCTGACTGTCATCGGAATCGTACGATAAGAGAAAAACGGTGTCATCATGAAAAATCCAGCTAAACGAGCAATAATCAATAAGAGGCCGGGCGTTCGTGCGAGATCGATAAACTCCGCCATATTAACCAACCACTTGATGAATATTGTTGAAGATATTGATCGTAAACTCGATCATTCGTTGGAGCATCCAAGGGCCAAAAAAGACAATACCGATAAAGACAGCAATGATTTTTGGGATAAAAGCCAATGTCTGCTCTTGAATTTGAGTCGTCGCTTGAAAAATACTGACCAACAGGCCAACTGCCAGTGCTAATAACAACAACGGCCCGACGACGATCAATAATGTATAAATACCTTGTTCAGCAAGGGCAACGACTGTATCTGAACTCATTTGACAACCCTACTTCCTATGTAAAGCTTTCCAATATGGAATGCCCAATCAAATTCCAACCATCGACAATGACAAACAGCAAAATCTTAAACGGTAATGAAATCATCACAGGTGGTAACATCATCATCCCCATGGACATCAAAACGCTGGCAACCGCCATATCGATGACCAAAAACGGGATAAAAATCATAAAACCCATTTGAAAAGCCGTTTTCAACTCACTGATTGCAAAAGCTGGAACCAAGACGGTCAGTGAAAGATCCTCTAATGTCTCTGGTCTCTCTTCACCGGAATAATCCATGAATAATGCCAAATCTTTTTGTCTTGTATGCTCGGCCATAAATTCCTTGAATGGCATGCTCGCTGCATCATAAGCTTCATCGATCGTTATTTCTTCATTAAACAATGGTTGTAATGCTTCTTCATTGACCTCACTGAACGTCGGCGCCATGATGAAAAACGTCAAGAACAAGGCGAGACCAATCAATACTTGGTTAGGTGGCATTTGTTGCGTAGCCAACGATGTTCTTACGAATGATAAAACAATGATGATCCGTGTGAAACTCGTCATCAATATCAAGATACTTGGCAGGATCGTCAGTGCCAGCAACAAGAATAGTAGCTGGATGGCCGTCGAGGCTGTTGACGGATCGTTTTCGGTCAAAAGGTTTACCGCATCAGTCATGACGCTCGCCCTCCTTTTGACGACTATGCTTCAAAATGGCTTCCCGTTCACTTTTCATTTGATTGAATTCGGACTGGAAGCTATTTTTCACTTCGTTATCGGCGTATGGATTTTTATCTCGATTAGAAAACTTTTTCAATAAGTCTTGGAAATTAAGCGGCTGCTGAGTATCGGAATCACTGGATTGCAGGTTTTTGATCGTTTCTTTCGACTCGATCTTATCCAGTAGTTGGACATCATCTCCTACGCCAATCAAGTAGTATTCATCTCCCACGCGAACAATCTGCACCGATTTATTCGATCCTAGCGATAGACCGCCGAAGTTTTCCAAAGCTCTCGTTTGTTGATAGATTCTCGTGCGCTTTTGGATGAATCTGAGTAGGAAATAAATTAGACCGAGAACAACGACTAACGCCACAATCATTTTCAGGAAATCCAAGAATAAGGATTGGTCTGTACTGCCAAGTTGTTCATTCGGCTCTTCCTGACTTTCTGTAGCAGGCTCTTCTTCGTCAGTTGTTTCCTCGTCAGCCGGCGCTTCTTGATTCTCATCGTTATCATCAAATAAATCGGAGACATTCCCATCCCCACTCGGCGCAGCCCAAATCGATGTGGCCGGAATGAAGAATAGCAGGAGAACGACTCCTATGGTGATTGTTTGTTTCATTCATAATCGATCCTAACCAATTGATGTTTTATCTGGAACAGTTGACGTCGGCTTGGCGCCTGTGTCACCTAACTTAATACTTTATTGATCGCTTCCAGTACACGATCTGCTTGGAATGGTTTCACAATAAAATCTTTTGCCCCTGCTTGAATCGCATCAATCACCATCGATTGTTGCCCCATCGCAGAGCACATGATTACTTTCGCGCTACCATCTTCCTCCAGAATTTCTTTCAAGGCCGTTAATCCGTCCTTTTCAGGCATGGTAATATCTAACGTTACCAAGTCAGGTTGTAATTCTTTGAACTTCTCAACGGCTTCAACACCGTCTTGTGCTTCTCCTACGACTTCAAATCCGTTTTTCTCCAAAATATCTTTAATCATCATGCGCATGAATGCTGCGTCGTCTACGATCAAAATCTTTTTCGACATGATTGAACTCTCCTTCACTCTTTTGAATAAATAGATTCATAGAATTTATCTTAACTTCTTGATTCGCTCTGCTTGGCTAAGGATGTCCGTCACACGGACACCAAAGTTTTCATCAATGACAACCACTTCGCCTTTGGCAATCAGTTTGCTATTCACCAAAATATCTACCGGTTCACCAGCAAGCTTGTCCAATTCAATGATTGAGCCAGAGCTAAGTTCTAAAATATCCCGGATCGCCTTACGTGTTCGTCCTAGTTCAACTGACACGTTAAGCGGAATATCCATGAGCAAATCAAGGTTTCTTTTTTCCTGTGCCGTTGGTTTCTCTGATGAATCAAAGTTGGTGAACTGAGCAGATTCGACGTCATTGATGGAAGGCTTGCTATAGGAGCTAGCTTCTTGTTTCTGGATGTGCTGCTCTTGGTCTTCCATAGAATGATGATTTTCCACAGCATTTTCACCTTTCTCTTCAGCAACTTGCCCAGTGGATTCGTCTTGGATCGGTTCATTCAACAACCGATCGACACTATCTTTGACGAATTGAATCGGCAAGAGCTGCATAATATTTGAATCAATTAGATTTTCAACCTTCAACTGAAACGAAACCTTAATGAGAACTGGCTCATCAGGCATATACTCGATTCCCTCGCCTGAAGCTACATCAAGGACGACCGGTTTTGGCGGTGAGATGTCAATCGGCTGATTAAAAACAGACGACATGCTTGTTGCAGCTGAACCCATCATTTGATTCATCGCTTCTTGAATCGCACTCAAATGAAGGTCATTCATCTCCTCTGATGGCGAAGAACCATCTCCACCCAGCATCAAGTCGGCAATTACAGCTGCATCGCTCTGCTTGATAATCAGTAGATTCGAACCAGAAAAACCAGCCGTATAATCGACACTGATGGCAACATGTGGTGTTGGAAATTCATCAGAAAGATGGTCGGTATGGACAGCTGTCACAGTCGGTGTCGTAATTTCTACTTTATGGCTCAGAATCGTTGAAAGTGTCGTTGCCGAACTTCCGATCGAAATATTGCCAAGCTCCCCGATAGCATCCACTTCAATTGACGTCAGGATATCTTCTAATGGAGGCGAAGCAATAACGGATTCTTCATTGGTTGTTTGCTCCATTGACGGATCGGTCTGATCATCTGCTTCATCCGTGCTCGAACCGCCATTCAGTAAGGCATCTATTTCTTCTTGTGTGAGCATATCATTCTTTTTGTCCATCTTCTTCCTCCCTAATTTCTTTTAGAATCTGAACGGCCATTTGCTGATTTTTCTTACCTGGTTGGACATAAAACTTCGGTTCTTCATCCACATAGAATTCGAGTGGTTCATCAATCGGTTGCTGTAACTTAATGACATCATCCAGTTGCAAATGCAAAAATTCTTCGATTGTGATTGATGATTTTCCTAAGACGGCTTTGGCATCGACCGGAACTTCCCCTAGTTTCTCTTGAAGCAAATCATAATCCTCATGATTTCGTTTCGTAGCCTGGTTCTCCATCCAATAGTGGACGGATAGCTTAGAAATGATTGGCTCCAATAACATATGTGGGATACAAATGTTCATCATGCCTGTACTCTCGCCAATCGTCGTGTTCAATGAGATGACGATGACGGTCTCATTCGGTGAAACCATTTGCAGGAACTGCGGATTGACCTCGAACTCTTCCATTTCGACATCAACCGAAACCATCGATTCCCATGCTTCCTCCAGAGTTTCCATCGCAGAGGCAAATGTCCGCGACATGATTTTCGTTTCGATTTCAGTCAATGATTCGACTTTATTGAAGCTCGTACCAACACCACCAAGCATTCGATCCAAAATGGCGTAAGCAATATTCGGGTTGACTTCGAATAATAAGCGTCCTTCTAATGGGTCGACTGAGAAAACATTCAAAATCGTTTTCGCTGGCACCGAGCGGATAAACTCCTCGAAAGGTACTTGGTCAACGGATGCCACCTGAATCGATACATACGATCGTAAATGACCCGAAAAGAATGAAGTCAGCAGACGAGCGAAGTTCTCGTGAATCCGAGTCAAGCCTCGAATTTGATCCTTTGAAAACCGTAATGCCCGCTTGAAATCATAGACTTTGATTTTTTGTGTATCTGTTTCTTCGGCTTTTAATTCTTCAGCATCCATCTCACCGCTGGATAAAGCGGATAACAAGGCATCGATTTCACCTTGGGATAATACATCATCAGCCATCTCTTTCACCCCCGTCATGGGTCTTTCTGTTACTGAAGTACTTTATCAATAATAAATACATCCGTTACTTCGCCTTGATTTTCGGAATCTTCACCCTGATCATCTAACAATTCATTCAATCGGTCTTTTATCTGTTCTTCAATTTCCGTCAAACCACTTCGGAAATTTTCTTCTTCCAAGACGGTCAATTCTTTTAAAATTACATTATTGATCTGAAAGTGCTCACCTTTTTGCAAATATTCTACAGCATCATCACTGTTGGCTACGATTCTGAACTGGATTAACACAAAATTTCCGTCAGCTAAATCGGTTCGGATTTCCTCTGTCACAAAAGAGTTTTCAACCATATCATCAATGGATCTTTCTTCTGAAGATAGTGGGTCTTGGTCTGCATAGATTAAGATGATGATGGTGGCGATTCCAGCGATCGTCAATGCAATCAAGATACTGATCATGATTTTGATTGGTTTACTCATCTTTTCTCACCACCTCTGTATGTAAGTCGGCCATTCCGATTGTTTGATAAAATTTCGTGATGTCCCGGATCACTTCGTCAACGGATTCTTTGACGAAATGCTTCTTGCCATGAATCAACGTAATCGTCGTATCTGGTAATGCTTCAACTTTTTCAATATAAATGGCATTCAACACAAATATATCGCCGTTTAATCTCGTCACTTCAATCATAAAATAGGTAGGGGCCAAGGCGTATGCTTCAGCCCCCTAACCTCCTTTATCGCTTCAGATTGACTAGCTCTTGTAAAATTTCATCACTTGTCGTAATGACTCGGGTGTTCGCTTGGAACCCACGTTGAGCCGTTATCATTTCTGTGAATTCTTCAGATAAATCAACGTTGGACATTTCCAGTGCACCTGCGAAGAGACTGCCGGTTCCACCATCGCCAGGTGTGTATAGGTAGTCATTTTCTACCTCACCTGAGTTGTTGGAAAGTTTGTAAGAATTCGCTCCGACTTTATCCAAACCTTCTGGATTTGAGAAATTTGCTAAATAAATTTGTCCGACCGTATCGGGTTGACCATCTCCATCAACGTAATTCACCATTCCGTTACCATCAATACTGAAACTCTGTGCGTCGGGCGGCAATTGAAGTCTTGAAGTAACGCCGTCCACTTCACCAATCAAGTATCTACCACCACTTGTGACAATGTAGCCATCATCATCAAAATAGAAATTTCCTGCACGAGTGAAACTAATGTCATCATCTTCAATATCAATCGCATCTGTCCCGTTGTTTGACTCTGCCGTCGCGAACATTCCATCGCCTTCGATCGCCAAGTCCAGTGGACGGTTCGTTGTTTGGCGGTTCCCTTGCGTGTGGATGTTATCGATACTTCCAGTTGTTGTACCGAGACCAACCTGCATTGGGTTTCGCCCACCTAGTGTAGGATCTCCAGCCGCGTTGGTAACTGGACCAGATGCCCCTTGCATGGTTTGGCTCATTAAGTCAGAAAACGTATAACGTCCTTTTTTGAATCCAAATGTATTGACGTTGGCGATGTTGTTGGAAACGACGTCTAATTTCGTTTGAAAACCTTTCATCCCTGAAATTCCTGTATACATTGAACGTAGCATTTGCGTATCGTCCTTTCGTTTTTTAATTTCATTTGAATCTGCCTCTGTCGGTCGGCAGATTGGACGGCTTCCTTTCGGTCCAGCCGTTAATCAGGCAAGATAATCGTGCCATTAATATTCGTAATTAATTGATCGGATTCATTGTTTTGATCGATCGCTGTTACAATCGTATGATTTTTCGTGCTTGCGACCAACACTGCATCCTTCGTGACAATGACTGATTCCGTCACACCTTTTTGTTTGGCTTCAATCATTTTTTGGTGAATATGGTCCCATTGGGCTGGACTGATGTCGATATTTCGTTCAGCCAACCTTTTTTGTGCATGCTTACTGATTTTAAGTTCAGCGGTCTGGTTGTCCAGAATCGACTGAAACGACTGTTGAACAGGCTTTCGTTGTTGAACGGGTTTTGCTTGAGGCTGAATATTGGGATAGTGAATCGGATTGATTTTATTCCCCATCGTCAATCACCTCATTTACGGGTTGGTTGACTTCAGTCACATAATCAGCGTGTACCTCTTCATCGTTCGTTAGTTTCAGAATGACCTCATTCCCACTCAGTCGTACGGATTGCACAAATCCTTTTTCACTGCCCGTCATTTCTCCGGCCGAATTATAAACCGCATAGGTAACCTCTTTGTTGATCAGATTGGAATAGGCCAAGAAGTTTGACTGGCTTTGTTGCATGGATAACTGTTGTAATGTTTCGGACATGTTAATACTTTGTTCCAACTGTGAGAAAGTCGCCATTTGAGAGATAAATTGCTTATCATCCATCGGGTCGAGTGGATCTTGGTTCTTCAACTGAGTCATCAATAGTTCTAAAAATTGGTCTTTTCCTAGTTCCGAGTTGCTAGATTGATTGGTTTGTTGATTCGATAAATATAGATTGTCGTCAATTCGCATTGTTACACCTCCTCTGCGAATAAGAAGTCTTCAAACCGGATGCTCTCTTCTTCTTCTTGATTTTGATTTAGCTGGCTTGCTTCACGAGATTGTTCTCGTTGTTGTTCCTCTTTCTCTTCTTGTTTTTCTTTGAATGCAGATGGATTGGATTCATTGGTTGTCTCTACTTGTCTTTCAACGACAACTTGGTTTGGTGAGAATAAATGTCTTAATTGATGTATGTTTTTCTCCAACAGTTCTTTTGCCGCTTGACTCATGACGGTAATTTTAACCGTCATTTCACCATCGATTTTCATGAACTTCAAGATCATGTCACCAAGTTCAGTCGGTTTCAGCTGCAAGGTCATTTGCGTTGCGCCACCAGGCTTTGAAAATCGGGTAGATAACACCATCTGCTCGATTTGCTGTAGCATTTGCTGCGATTGACCGGATGAAGGTGCACTTTGGGTCATGGTTGGCAATGGATTCAACGAACCATGTCTCAGGATATTCACCTGGCCACCAGACTCTGAGGTTATGGACATCGTTGACTTTGTTTGCTTACCCGACAAGACTTGTGCCCAATTCATTGCAGGCTTTTCTGCTGTGTTTTCCTTCACCATGCGCTGCAGGTCATTGATAAACCCGGCTTCCGTCTGATTTACGTGATTCGATGTCATCAGCAAACGCCATGTGTCCGCCTTCCCGACCGAATGATCTGTCGATGACTCCGCTTGATTCGCCTGGGCTCGAACGTGCTCACTTAATCGGTAAAGGATGGTTTCAAGCTGTTGGACTAACTTCCCGATCAGCGATTGTTGCTGGGCGGGCAGTTCACCTTGCACTGGCTGATTGATGTTGACGAGTGAATCGAGTTCTTCTGATTCAGAAACGAGCACTTCATATAAATCTGTAAGCAAGGCACCAATCTGGTCGGCTGCTTGCCCGGATGCTAATTGGTTCATCAATTGTTCCATTTGTTCACTCGAAAATGAAAATTCTTCCGTGAAGTCCTTGAACCATTCACCAAGTTGCTGTTCCATTTCCTCGCCACTTTCGCCAGAAGCCAAAATAAAAAGCAAGTCTTCAAGCATCTTCGCGAGTTTTTCTAAGGTTTGTTCATTCAATTGTAATGATTGATTTTCTTGTAGACTCGCCACCTCTGAAGTCAGCCCTTGCAAAATCGTCGCAAACGCTCCCTCTTTTCCTGAAAGCTCTCTTACTTGATTCTTAGATGTATTCATCAGTTGGGAAGCTTGAGGCATCATTTGCAGCATCATCATTCCACTATTCATCTCTATTTCACCCCCTTTTAAGGTAGTCTTCAGTCTATTCCGTGCGCTCAATCAATGAATCAGTGAACGCGGCAGCCTGGGCTGGGTCCATTTCTCCTAAAATGCTCCCTCTTTCTTCGTCGTTCATTTGTTCCAGCAACTTCAAGGCAACCGTTTCATCCATCTCGACCACAATCTCTGCCGCTGTTGCTGGTTCGATCCCTGAAAAGGAGTTGGATAGTTTTTTGATCGTCTCTTCTTCAGATAACAATGTTTCTGCCCGACGTTCCAATTGAACATTCAGATCGGCGATTTCTTCTTCAAGCTCAGCGATTTCACTGTCTTTTTGGCTGATTTGACCTTGTAAGTTCTCGATTTGAACATTTTTGTTTTCGGTTTCTTTCCGCATCTCTTCAATCTGGTTTTGCAGGATTTCCTCATCCTCAGTTTCGACGAACGAAGAGACGACAGGGGCTTTTTTGATCGATTCAATCGGGTTGATTCCCATAATCGTCAAAACAACAAACAGCATCGTGATGGCAAACACAATAGGTATGATGATGACAAATAAGATCCACTGTAATTTTCCTGGTTTCTTTTCTTCGTTCCCCTTCATACGAGCCATGTCATCACCTATTTCATTCGATAGTATTGTTGAATCGAAATTTCATCCATAAAGTTAGACTCTTGTTTCTTTTGGATTTCTTTCATTTGTTTCGTTTTCGATTCGTGAAGTTTCTCCATTTTTTTCATTTCCATATGGGCTTTTTTTAACTGCAGTTCCTTTTGTTCCATATTGACCCTAGCTTGATGGACCTTTTTTTGTAATTCTTTCTCTTGTTGATCAAGCCGTTGGATGGATTCACTGACCGTATTGATATATGTAATGGTCACACGTTTCTTCAAACGAGATTCCAGTTGTGCGGTAAGGTCTTCTTTTTTCTTTAAAAGATAATAGAGTTCAGTTGCTTGTGTTTCAAAAAATTCTACCGCCCGTTGATAGTGACCCTGTGCTTCATGCAATTCTTTTTCTCGAATGTGCCAAATCTTTTCTAACGATTTCAGTTTACTCATCTCATCAGCCTTTCAGTATAGACCTTAATTCGTCCAAGGAAGCAGTCAGGTTGCTATCCTCGAACATATGCTGCTTCAAAAATTCCATAATCAATGGATAGTAGTGAATGGCTTCATCCACCTTAGACGACGAACCCTTTTTATAGGCACCGATTTGAATCAACTCTTTGTTTTCTTCATACGTCGCAAGTAGCGACCGTAATCGTTGATTTAATTCGAGATGTTCTGGTTCTGCGATTTTTTGAATCAACCGACTGACGGATTTCAAAATATTGATCGCAGGATATTGTCCTTGCTCGGCTAGCGACCGGTCGAGCACGAGGTGTCCATCCAATAACCCTCTGACTGCATCGGCAATCGGTTCGTCCATGTCATCACCATCGACAAGGACAGTATAAAAAGCCGTGATGCTTCCTTTTTCATATGTACCGGTTCGTTCCAACAGCTTGGGCAGCATCGCAAAGACACTCGGTGGATACCCTTTGGTCGTCGGTGGTTCACCACTTGCCAACCCTACTTCTCGTTGGGCCATGGCAATCCG
>CALGNY010000264.1 GCA_937958375.1 uncultured Bacillaceae bacterium | reverse complement strand
AAATGAATTTTGAACTGACCAAAGAGCAAGAAATGACGAGAAAAATGGTCCGGGATTTTGCGGAGGATAAAATCCAGCCGCGTGCAATTGAAATCGACACAAAGGCAGAGTTCCCTGAAGATCTGTTTAAGGAAATGGGTGAGTTAGGATTACTCGGCATTCCATTTCCGGAATCTGTAGGAGGCTCTGGTGGAGACACGATTTCTTATGCGCTTGCCGTTGAAGAAATCGGCCGAGTTTGTGGAAGTACAGGACTCAGTTATGCAGCAGCAGTGTCGTTAGGTGCTAGCCCGATCTATGTGTTCGGTACCGAAGAACAAAAAGAGAAATTTTTGAAACCGCTTGCAGAAGGAAAAGCACTAGGCTCTTTTGGATTGACGGAACCAAATGCAGGGTCAGATGCTGGGGGAACAAAGACAACTGCTACACTTGAGGGCGATGAGTATGTGATCAATGGTGAAAAATGTTTCATAACGAATGCTTCTTATGCACAGCAAATCATCGTTACGGCTGTAACCGGAAAAGATGACCGTGGAAAGAACATTATTTCAGCATTGATTGTGCCGACTGATACGCCTGGCTTAAAAATATCTGATAATTACGATAAAATGGGAGTAAGAGGGTCAAACACGGCAGAAATTGTATTGGAAGATGTTCGGGTACCTAAAGAGAATTTATTGGGCGACCCACAAGGCGGATTCAAGCAATTTTTGCACACATTAGATGGGGGAAGAATTTCCATTGCCGCACTAGGTGTGGGTATTGCTCAAGCATCGTTAGACCGCGCATTGGATTACGCAAAAGAACGGAAACAGTTCGGGCAACCGATTTCATCCTTTCAGGCGATTCAGTTTAAATTAGCTGACATGGCAATGGAAGTCGAATTGGCAAGGAATATGGTCATGAAAGCAGCTTGGTTGAAGGATCAAGGCAAAAAATTCACGAAGGAAGCAGCATATGCCAAGCTGTTCGCAACTGAAACGGCTACGAGATCAGCAAATCAAGCCATTCAGATTCATGGCGGATACGGGTATATGAGAGAGTACGAGGTTGAGAGATTCTTACGGGACGCAAAATTATTGGAAATCGGTGAAGGGACTTCAGAGATTCAACGGATGGTAATCGCAAGACAACTGGGATGCTAAATTTTTTCAAGGAGGACTTTCTATGACACTATTGACTTCGACCATTGGTGAATTGCTGGAAGAAAAGGTGAAAGAAAGACCGAATCACGAAGCTGTCGTGTATCCTGAACGAGATTTACGGTGGACGTATAAAGAATTCGACGATCGCGTCAATGAAACAGCCAAAGCGTTTATGGGGCTTGGAATTGAAAAAGGAGAACATATCGCCATTTGGGCAGACAATAAACCGGAATGGGTATTGAGCCAATTTGCCACAGGAAAAATGGGGGCCGTTCTCGTTACGGTCAATACTAGCTATCAAGCGGCTGAATTGGAATATCTATTAAATCAATCAGATGCGACGACGATCATTTTGGCAGAAAGCTTCAAAGGAACGTCTTATGTGGATATCATCAATGAAGTAGCTCCTGAACTGAAAGATAGCGAACCAGGACAGTTGGACTGTAAAAACGTACCAAAGCTCAAGCGAGTCATCGTGCTGAACGAAGAGGGCGCTCCCGGTTGCTATACGTGGGATGAATTGATGGAAAAAGCCAATAACGTATCCGATGATGAATTGACGCAAAGAAAAGAATCCCTTCATCACGATGACGTGATTAATATGCAATATACATCCGGGACAACTGGGTTTCCGAAAGGCGTAATGCTGACACATTCAAATATCGTCAATAACGGCAAACAAGTTGCCGATGGAATGAATTTAACGGGTGAAGACAGACTTTGTGTACCTGTGCCATTGTTCCACTGCTTCGGATGCGTCATGAGTACGTTGGCTACGGTGTCTAAGGGTGGAACGATGGTCATGATCGAACAATATAATCCTGAAGTCGTTCTCCAAGCTGTTCAAGATGAAAAGTGTACAGCACTAAATGGTGTTCCGACGATGTTTATTGGAGAATTGAATCATCCGGAATTTGAACAGTTTGATCTATCCTCACTTCGGACTGGGATTATGGCAGGATCAAACTGTCCAGTAGATGTCATGAATGACGTGATCCATAAAATGGGCGCTTCAGAGATTACGATTTGCTACGGCCAAACGGAAACGTCACCGGTTTTCACACAGACAAGACCAACTGATTCTATTGATCGGCGGACGACAACAGTCGGTAAAGCCCATCCGAATGTTGAAGTAAAAATTACTGAACCCGGATCGAACCGGACGCTGCCACCGAATGAGCCAGGTGAAATATGCACACGGGGCTATCATATTATGGCAGGATACTATAAAAACGAGGAAGAAACACGAGCGACGATCGATGAAGATGGTTGGCTTCATACAGGGGATATCGGTATGATGGATGAGGATGGTTATTTACAAGTCACCGGAAGAATGAAAGATATGGTCATTCGTGGTGGGGAAAACATTTATCCGAGAGAAATTGAAGAATTCTTGATTACCCACCCAGATGTGGTCGATGTTCAAGTTGTCGGTGTACCGGATCCGAAATATGGAGAAGAACTGATGGCGTGGATGATTCCAAAAGAGAACACACATGTGACTGAAGAAGATATTCGTGCTTTTTGTAAAGGGAAAATTTCTCACCATAAAATTCCGAAATACATCGAGTTCACAGATGAATATCCTATGACGGCCAGTGGGAAAGTCCAAAAATACCGATTAAGAGAAAAAGCTCAAGACTTACTACAGTTAGACTAATAATCTAGGAGAGGTGACTGATGTTTCGATCCATTTTAATTGCAAACAGAGGGGAAATCGCATCCCGAATCATTCGGACATGCAAATACATGAATATTGAATCTGTGGCCGTATATTCCGAACCAGACGAGGAGTCTCCGTATGTCCAAGAGGCCGATCAGGCTTATCCGTTAGGAGGTTCTCGCGTTAATGAAAGCTATCTGAATATGGATAAGATCTTTGAAATTGCCAAAGATGCTGGAGTCGAGGCAATCCATCCGGGATATGGGCTGTTAAGCGAAAATGCTGAGTTCGCAAGACGTTGTGAAGAAGAAGGCATTACCTTTATTGGTCCAACTCCCGATGTGATCGAAAAAATGGGAAGCAAACTATCCGCCCGTAAAGCTATGGAAGAGGCAGGTGTACCAATTATTCCAGGAACGAATGAGCCGGTTGATTCAGCCGAGCAAGCAAAGGCTGTTGCTCAAGAGATAGGTTATCCGGTAATGGTAAAAGCCTCTTACGGTGGAGGCGGTATCGGCATGCAAATTGTGGCGAGTGAAGATGAGCTTGATAAAGCCATCGAATCCAATGCCCATCGAGCGGAGCAGTTCTTTGGAAACGGTACATTGTTTATCGAAAAAGTCATTGAAGATGCACATCATGTTGAAATTCAGGTGCTTGGAGATCATTATGGAAACGCCGTTCACTTATATGATCGCGAATGCTCGATTCAACGTCGGCATCAGAAAGTGATTGAAGAAGCGCCATCTCCTTTATTAACAGAGGAGACTCGCCGAGAGATGGGTGAAAAAGCCGTTCAGGCCGTCCAAGCTTTAGGCTACCGGAATGCTGGAACGCTTGAGTTTTTAGTCGATGAAAATCAAAATTACTATTTTCTCGAAATGAATACACGACTGCAAGTGGAGCACCCAGTCACAGAGGAAATAACAGGAATCGATTTGGTAGAACAACAAATTCGGATTGCAAGCGGTGAAGAATTGGCCATCAACCAAGAGTTGGTTACCATTCAGGGACACGCGATCGAAGCCCGAATTTATGCAGAGGATCCGAAGACATTTTTTCCATCACCAGGTACGATTGAAGACCTTATCGTACCAAAAGAAAAATTTATCCGAAATGATGAATCGATTCGGCAAGGAATCAAGATAACACCTTTTTATGATCCGATGGTGGCAAAATTAATCGTGAAAGGGAAAGACCGTGAAGAAGCAATTGAACGCTTGCAAACCGCATTATCTATGTACCATATCGAAGGAATCAAAACGAATATCCCTGTGTTGATGGATATTGCTTCCCACAGTGCATTTCAAGAAGGTAAAACCAGAACGTCTTTTATCCAAGATTATATCGTAAACTAATGAGGAGGAATGAATGATGGAATTAAAAGCGACAATGGCAGGTAACGTATGGAAAATTGTATTGAATGAGGGCGATTCGGTCGAAGCCGATCAGGATGTAGTAATTTTGGAATCGATGAAAATGGAAATTCCTATTCCAGCTGAATCGGCAGGTACCATCAAAGAATTGAAGGTTGCTGAGGGCGACTTCGTTAACGAAGGGGATGTTATCGCTGTCATTGAATAAATTAGGGAGGAATCGTTTATCTATGGATTTACCCGAAAAAATCAACATTAAAGAAGTAGGACCTCGAGATGGGTTGCAAAATGAAAAAGGAGAAGTTTCGACGGAGGACAAGATTGAATGGATTAATCGGTTGTCCGACTCAGGGCTTTCCTATATCGAAATTACATCATTCGTCCATCCGAAGTGGATTCCCCAATTGAAAGATGCGGTAGAAGTTGCCAAGGGAATCGACCGGAAAGAAGGCGTAACGTATGCTGCGTTAGTTCCGAATATGAAAGGTTTGGAGCGAGCCATTGAAGCCGACGTGGATGAAGTGTCCATTTTCATGTCTGCAAGTGAAACGCATAATAAGAAAAATATCAATAAATCGATTGAGGAAACGTATCCGATCTTAGAGGAAGTCGTCACCGAAGCAAAGAAGGCTGGTAAATCCGTACGCGGTTATGTCTCTACGGTTTTCGGATGCCCCTACGAGGGTGCAATCGATGAGCAACAAGTTGTCGAGGTATGTAAACGTTTATTCGATATGGGGATCGATGAATTGTCACTAGGTGATACAATTGGTGTAGCTAATCCGTATCAGGTTCATTCATTCCTATGCAAGATCGAACATATCTTTCTGAAGGACAAATTAGCGTTGCACTTTCATGATACGAGAGGCATGGCATTAGCGAACACAGTGACTGCTTTGGAGTTAGGCTATCATACGTTTGATGGCGCCTTAGGTGGTCTTGGTGGCTGCCCTTACGCAAAAGGAGCTACAGGCAATGTGGCGACGGATGACCTTGTCCATATGACACATGAAATGGGAATTGAGACAGGCATCGACTTGGATCGGTTGACTGATGCCGGGTTTTTCATTCAAGACAAAATCGGAAAAACACTACCGAGTAAGCTGATGAATTTGCGAGCAAAACAATAAAGGGTGATAGCGATGGATACCGTAAATTTTCAAATCGTTGATGAGACCATTGGCATTCTGAAGCTAAACCGTCCAAACGCAGCCAATGCTCTATCTATTAAACTATTAAATGATTTTAACCAACAGATGGACGAAATTGAAAATAATAGAAACCTTCGGGTATTGATCATCACAGCTGAAGGCGAGAAAGCATTTTGCGCAGGAGCTGATCTGAAAGAACGATCCATGATGAACGAGGAAGAAGTTGTTGAAACGGTGGGCAAAATCGGCTCACTGATCACCCGTGTCGAACAACTACCGATCCCGACAATCGCGGTCATCAATGGAGCGGCTTTTGGTGGTGGACTGGAATTGACACTAGCATGTGATATTCGCATTGCCAGTACGACAGCTAAAATGGGGTTGACCGAAACATCATTAGCGATCATCCCGGGCGCAGGGGGTACACAAAGACTTCCTCGGTTGATCGGAATGGCTAAAGCTAAATATTATATATTGACTGCGAGACGCTTTGATAGCGCAGAAGCTCAAGCGATTGGCTTAGTACAGGAAATCGCTGAGCCTGCCGAACTCCAAAATCAAGGGTTCGCGCTGGCAAGACAAATCGCATCGAATGGACCCATTGGTGTTCAAATGGCTAAGCAGGCAATTGAATCGGGCTATGACGTACCGATTCATGATGGATTACAAATCGAACGAGAATGCTATTTGAATACAATTCCTACGGCTGATCGCCAAGAAGGCTTACAAGCATTTAAAGAAAAACGGAAACCAGAATACGAAGGAAGATAAATGTCATATAGACCAAGAAAGGATGGTACCAGCATGACATCAGAATTCAATCACGAAGAGCTCCGCAAACAAATCGAATCGGGCGGAGCCGAGAAATATCATGAAAAGAACAAAGAGAGAGGAAAGATGTTCGTCCGTGACCGGTTAAAAGAACTGCTTGATGATGACTTGAATGTCGAGGATGCTTTCTTTGCGAATTGTATGGATGGATCGCTACCAGCTGATGGGGTTGTAACCGGCATCGGTAAAGTAAATGGTCAGCGTGTTTGTATCATGGCAAATGACTCGACCGTCAAGGCCGGATCATGGGGGAAACGGACGGTTGAAAAAATATTACGGATTCAGGAAACAGCAATGAAATTGGAGTTACCGATGCTTTATCTCGTCGATTCAGCCGGTGCGCGAATTACTGACCAAATTGATATGTTCCCGAACAGACGTGGAGCTGGACGAATATTTTATAACCAAGTCAAGCTCTCTGGGCGTGTACCACAGGTTTGTCTACTATTTGGTCCATCTGCAGCAGGAGGTGCTTACATACCTGCGTTTTGTGACATCGTTGTGATGGTAGATGGAAATGCTTCCATGTATTTGGGTTCTCCTCGTATGGCTGAAAAAGTTATCGGTGAAAAAGTGTCGCTTGAAGAAATGGGTGGTGCCAAAATGCATACATCTGTTTCTGGAGTGGGGGATGTATTGGTCAAAGATGAACATGAAGCGATTCAATATACTCAAAAATATCTAACCTATTTCCCGGAAAATTTCAGAAGCAAGCCACCCGTTGAGGAATCGAAGTCACCTGAATCATTTGAGAAAACAATCAGTGAGCTGATTCCAGAAAATCAGAATGCTCCGTTTGATATGTATGAGTTAATCAAACGTTTGATTGATGCGGATAGTTTTTGTGAAATCAAACGGAATTTTGCGAAAGAGTTGATTACCGGCTTGGCTCGTATCGACGGAAAGGCAGTCGGAATCATTGCAAATCAGCCACGAATGAAGGGCGGCGTCTTATTTCACGATTCAGCAGACAAAGCAGCGAAATTCATACAGCTTTGCGACGCCTTCAACATTCCACTCGTTTTCTTGGCGGATATTCCTGGATTTATGATTGGTACGAAGGTGGAGCAAGCTGGAATCATTCGACATGGTGCGAAAATGATTTCTGCGATGAGTGAAGCGACTGTACCTAAGATTTCCGTGATTGTCCGTAAAGCATACGGGGCAGGTTTATACGCGATGGCCGGTCCTGCATTTGAACCAGATGTGACGATCGCTTTACCGACTGCACAAATTGCAGTCATGGGTCCAGAAGCAGCGGTCAATGCGGTGTATGCAAATAAAATTGCGGAGTTGCCTGAGGATGAACGTCCAGCTTTCATTCAGGAAAAACAGAAAGAGTACAAAGAGGATATTGATATTTACCGTCTTGCTTCAGAAATGGTCATTGATGATATTGTCGAACCAGATGATTTACGAAAAGCATTGGAATTAAGATTGGATGCCTATCAATCCAAAAACCTCGTGTTTACGGAACGAAAGCATGGCGTATATCCTGTATAAAACACACAAAAAGGTCCAGCAGCATGTCACAATAGCTGCTGGACTTTTTTAAGGAGTTGAAAATATGAAGTATGATGCGATTGTCATCGGTGCCGGTTTGTCTGGTCTGGTGGCGACAGTAGAAATCGCTGATCGAGGAAAAAAAGTGTTGTTGCTTGATCAAGAACCTGAGAGCTCATTTGGCGGTCAGGCTTGGTGGTCATTTGGCGGATTATTTTTGATTGATTCACCTGAACAGCGGAGAATGGGTATTAACGATTCCTATGAATTGGCTAGACAAGATTGGTTTGGCTCTGCAGGGTTTGACCGGGAAGAAGATGAGTGGGGTCGTCAATGGGCAGAAGCTTATTTGACCTTTGCAACTGAAGAAAAAAGAGATTGGCTCAAATCTTTGGGCATTAAGTTTTTTCCGATTATTGGTTGGGCAGAACGAGGCGGGGGCTTAGCTCATCAACATGGCAATTCAGTACCCCGTTTCCATATCACTTGGGGAACAGGCCCGGGTGTCGTCAAACCATTTGCGGATCGAGTTCACGAGCATATGAAAAACAATCTGGTTACATATAAACCCCGGCATGAGGTCACAGAATTGCTTTTGCAAAACAACGAAGCAAAAGGTGTGGCCGGTCACGTACTAGAAGAGAATATGGTGAACCGTGGTGAAAAAAGTTCACGGGTAAAAATAGATGAATTTGAATACTTTGCTGAATCTGTATTGATTGCCAGCGGAGGTGTCGGAGCGAATCTTGACTTGATCCGCAAGAATTGGCCAACTCGGCTTGGAAACCCACCCAAACATATGCTTTCCGGTGTTCCAGATTACGTGGATGGCAAGATGCTCCAAATTGCAGAACGTGCAGGCGCCAATGTCGTGAATAAAGATCGTATGTGGCATTACACGGAAGGAATCAAGAACTGGAACCCGATATGGACGAATCATGGCATTCGTATTTTGCCTGGTCCATCATCAATCTGGTTGGATGCAGAAGGGAATCGATTCGACGCTCCCAATTATCCTGGCTTCGATACGTTAAGTACGTTAGAAGCCATTATGCGGACCGGTTATGATTATTCGTGGTTTATTTTGACCCAAAAAATTATTGAAAAGGAATTTGCACTTTCAGGTTCTGAGCAAAACCCGGATTTGACAGAGAAAAGTATCAAACAATTGATGAAACGACTTGGTTCAGGTGCGCCCGAACCAGTTGAGGCATTTAAAGAAAAGGGAGAAGACTTTCTCGTTGACGATGATCTTGAAAACTTGGTCCATAAAATGAACGCATTAACTGAAGAACCATTATTGGATGTGGCGAAAATTCGAATGCAAATCGAAGCGAGAGATCGAGAAATAACCAATAAATTTTCAAAGGATCTGCAAGTCACTGCATTGAGAGGATCACGTTTTTTCAGGGGAGATCGATTAATTCGAACGGCAAAGCCCCACAAATTATTAGATGCAAAAAATGGACCACTCATCGCAGTCCGATTGAATATTTTAAGCAGAAAGACATTGGGTGGTTTGCAAACCGATCTGGATGGTCGCGTTTTAAATTCGGATGGCAGTCCGATCAATGGCTTATATGCAGCCGGTGAAGCGAGCGGTTTTGGAGGTGGTGGAATCCATGGTTATCGGGCACTCGAAGGGACTTTTCTAGGAGGCTGTTTATTTACTGGGAGAGTGGCTGGGCGAACGATTGCTGGATTATAGATTAGAATACCATAAATATAATATGCAAATTAATTAAGTTAACTATATTTTCATTATGTAAACTAGTTTGGTTAACAATATAATTAATATGTAAACTAGATAATAAGTCATTTTAATTTTCTATATAAAATCGGTACAATAGAGTTATTCGTGTTTTCGAAAATACCTAACAAAGAGTGAAGGCAAATGAGTAATCAACGAATTATCTTTTTTGATATCGATGGAACATTGTTGGATTCCAATAAACAGTTGCCGGACTCCACAAAGAGATCGATTGAGCAATTAAAGCGGGATGGACATATTGTGGCGATTGCAACCGGAAGAGCGCCTTTTATGTTTCATGATTTGTTGCAAGAGCTTGAACTGGATACCTATGTCAGTTATAACGGCCAATATGTCGTTTTAAAAAACGAAGTGATTTTTACCAATCCGCTTCAGATGGATTCATTGGTCGATTTGACCAAAGAAGCGTTAGAACGCAAACACCCGGTTGTTTTTATGGATCATGAGGACATGAAAGCAAACGTCCCCGAACATCCGTATATCGACGAGAGTTTCTTGACGTTAAAAATTAAGCAGCACCCAACCTATGATCCTCATTATTATCAAGACAGGAATTTGTACCAATCCTTACTGTTTTGTGAGGAAGGGGAAGAGGTCTACTACGAAAATAAATATAAAGATTTTCATTTTATTCGCTGGCATCCATTATCTGTTGATATCGTACCGAGTGATGGCTCTAAGGCTGTGGGAATCAGCAAGATGATCGATCTTTTGAACATCGACCCCGCTAATGTGTACGCATTCGGTGACGGGTTAAACGATATGGATATGCTTGAAAATGTGGAAAATAGTATCGCCATGGGTAATGCTTTGGATGAGGTCAAAGCGAAAGCGAAGTACATCACGAAATCGGTTGATGAAGAAGGAATCTACCATGGCCTCAAAGCATTTGGTTTGTTATAGTTCAAACTTTGCCTTGCTTCATAAACGAGTAACTTCCAGCCATATCGGGTAGAAAGTGATTAGAACATCGCAGAAGTGAGGGACCCACATGAAATGGCGAGGGAGAAAAAAGAGCAGCAACGTTAAAGATCGTCGTGGTAAAGGATTTTCTACAAAAGGAATTGCAGGTGCTGGTGGTGGGATCGGATTAATCATCATGATTGTCATTGCTTTTGTATCCGGTAATCCGATGGCCATTCTCGACCAACTGGTTGGCAACCAGCAGCAATCTACATCTGTTCCCTATGTCGAAACACATCAAGATGAAGAACTAGCCGACTTTGTGTCCGTCGTATTACATGATACAGAGGAAGTATGGACGGATATTTTTGAGAGGAACGGGATGACCTATCAAGAGCCTGAACTTGTGCTTTATTCCGGGGCCGTTCAAACAGCGTGTGGGTTCTCAAGTTCCGCTGTCGGCCCATTTTATTGTCCAGGCGATGAAAAGCTGTATATCGATTTAAGCTTTTACGATCAATTAAGAACTGAATTTCAAGCTTCTGGTGATTTTGCCATGGCATATGTGGTTGCCCATGAAGTCGGCCACCATGTACAGACACTTCTCGGAAAAAGTAATCGACTCAATGCGATGCGTCAGCAGTTAAGTCAGACGGAGTTTAACGAGTACTCCGTAAAGTTCGAACTCCAGGCTGACTATTATGCAGGAGTGTGGGCGCATCATATCGATGAGCTGGGCTATCTAGAAGAAGGAGATATCCAAGAAGCAATCAATGCGGCTACGGCTGTCGGTGACGATACCATTCAAAAACGTGCGCAAGGCTATGTTGTACCTGATAGTTTTACGCATGGGACTTCCGAGCAACGGCGAAGTTGGTTTTATAACGGGTTTGAAGAAGGTACGCTGGAAGGGGGAGAGCCGCTCGATTTTTAATCGTATAGAATGTCTATAAAGTCAATTTATACTGATCGAGCAGCTCCATGAGCCCTTTACGGGTATGTTGATTTCGTCCTGTAACCGTTTCGGCTGTCACAAGGGAATTCAATATGGCTTCCTCTGTAGCTTCACCAGCCGCACGAAAAGCGGGCTCCAACTGTTCTTCTTGGAGTGCAGTGAAATTGAAAAGACTATTACCTCCATCATGGGGGATTTTTTGAGCGGTTGAAAAACCAATCACCAGATCACCACTTCCATGACCGATAATCGATCCCGTTCTAGCAAGTCCTGTCACACATCGTTTTGTAATTCGTTTGAGCTGCCGGCTCGTTACAGGAAGATCTGTTGCCAGAATGATCATAATCGAACCTTGGTCAGGCTCCTGCTTTTCTTGTACATGTTGATTTAATTCTTTACCGACTGCTCGTCCATCTATGGATAAATCAGCTAAATGGCCAAAATTGGAGAGAACCAGCACACCGAGCGTATAATCCGCATTCCCACTATGGATCGTTCGTGAAGAAGTGCCAATTCCACCCTTCATTGAAAAAGCAACCATCCCACGGCCAGCCCCGACTGATCCTTCTTCAACATCTACATCTGCACTCTGGATCGCTTCTAAAATATGATGCCTTTTCAATGACTTCTGTCGAATATCATTTAGGATCATATCATTGCATTCCCCAACGACTGGATTGATTGTACCTGTCGAGCGGCCGATTTCAGGATTCTCTTTAAGCATATCATCCACAAGGGTATCTGAGGCGATGCCGACATTTAATGTACTTGTCAACAAAATCGGCGTCTCTAGGGTGCCGAGTTCATCAAGTTGGACAGTACCGACCGTTTTGCCGAAACCATTGAAGACACTTGCTGCTGCAATCAGCTTTTCTTGAAAAAGGTTACCAGGGTGAGGCAGGATGGCCGTGACCCCTGTTTGGACTGGGCCATCATCAATGGTAGAGTGTCCAATCGTCACACCTTCTACATCTGTGATCGCATTTCGAGTACCTGGATCTAACTCACCAATAACAATCTCATAATCACGCAATCGTTTTTTCATTTACATCACCTACTGACAATGAAAAAGCCCACAATTGTGGACTTTTTAGCTTTTAACATTTAAATTCTTGATTTGCTCAACACTTTCTGGGTTTTCGAGTGCAGATAAGTCACCAGCATCTTTACCGAGATATGCTGCTTTGATTGCTCTTCGCATGACTTTTGCGTTACGTGTTTTGGGTAAATCATCAACGATATGAACCGTTCGAGGTGCAATCGCCTTACCAAGCCGGTTGACGGCATGATCGGTCAATTCTTGTTTCAGCGTTTCCGTCGGTTTGTCATTTTCTTTTACGACAACAAAAGCGATCGGCATTTCACCTTTGACTTCATGAGGAACACCAATTACGCCAGCTTCAATCACGTCTTCGTGTTCGACATAGATCGATTCCAATTCAGCAGGACCAATACGTTTTCCTGCAACATTTAACGTATCGTCCGAACGACCTGTAATCGTATAAAATCCTTCGTCATCATGAATGACCCAATCCCCATGACACCAGGCGCCAGGGAATCGATTCCAATACGTATTTTCATAGCGTTCATTTTCCTTAAAAAATCCATTTGTCATGCCTACCCACGGTTGTTTAATGACCAATTCACCAACTTCATTACGAATCGATTGGCCGTTGTCATCGTAAACATCGACATCCATACCTGGGATGGCGGCGTTAAAAGTTATTGGAGCAATTGGTTTAACGAGCACATTACCTAAAATTCCACCAGAAATTTCAGTTCCGCCTGAATAATTGATGATTGGGGTCTGGCTATTTAATACCTTTTCAAACAACCACATCCATGGTTCTTCATTCCACGGCTCGCCCGTTGATCCGACCATTTTCAATCCAGAAAGATCATGTTGAGTCGCATAGGATTCATCCATTTTCATCAAAGTTCGAATGAGAGTAGGAGAGATTCCTAGATGGGTGACCTGATGTTTTTCAACAAGTTCCCATATGCGATTAGGTTTCGGGTAGGTTGGTGTTCCTTCAAAGACAGTAATGGCCGATCCATTCAACAAGCCACCATAAACCATAAACGGCCCCATCATCCATCCCATATCGGTGTACCAAAACAGATTATCCTGCTGTTTCACATCCATAATGACACCGGCATCAAACGCCGATTTGACAGGAAACCCGTGATGCGTATGAATTGCACCCTTTGGTTTGCCGGTCGTCCCCGATGTGAAAATGATCATGTAAGGATCGCTGCCATAGGTTCTCACACTTTCAAAATTCGTGTCTAATGTTTTTAATTGCTCCCATTCAACATCCATCTCCGGATTCCACGAAATCTCTTCATTCGTTCGCTTGACGACAAATACTTTTTCGATGGAAGGGGATTCGGCAACGGCTAGATCTGCTTCATTTTTCAAATTAATCTGCTTACCACCACGGAAGAAGCCATCAGCGGTAACTAAGTATCTTGCTTGTGCCGCATTTATTCGGGTTGCAATGGCTTCAGATTTATAACCCGAAAAAGCAGGGGAAAAGATCGCTCCGATTTTCGAGATCGCCAACATAGCGATAATCGTTTCTGGAATCATCGGCATGTAGATGGTGAAAACATCCCCTTGATTTGCTCCTTGATCCACAAGTCCATTCGCAACCGTGTTTACTTGTTCCTGTAAATCTTTATACGTGTATGTGATAACTTCACCGTTATCACCTTCCCAGATCAAAGCTGGGTTATTTTGCGTCTGTACATCATTCGCCCATCGGTCAACCGCATTATAGGTAACGTTCATCTTTCCATTTTCAAACCATTTCGGATACATGACACCGTTTTCAAGATTCAAGACAGACTCATAGGGTTCAAACCACTGTAAATCTAGTTCAAGGTCGACTTCACCCCAAAAACGGGCGACGTCCTGAATGCTTTCTTCATAAAAAGCATCAAAATTTTCATGACCGAATCGTTTCATAAAATGGTATAATCGTGTGTTTTCAACGTATTCTTTTCCTGGATTCCATACTGCTTTTGTCACAAAACCCCTCCTAAACAATGTTGCGATAAAATTCAGAATATAAGCTTATTATAACTTAAATAGAGTAGGTTGGGAAGGAAACAAGATACAGAAGTATATCTATCATTTACAATAAAATGGAAAATGTAAGTAGAGAAGGAGGGAAGAGGCATAATTGTGATTATCCATAGAAACCGATTGATTGAAGTAAATAAACGCCCGTAAATGTGACCAATAGACCAGCTAATGCAACAAATGAGGTGATTTTCATTTCTTTTGTATCAAACCACACAAGAAGGCCGATAATGATCGTAAAAACCAGACCAAAAATAATAGAAGCAGTTGCTGAAGTCGGCGTAATGAAATCGTACCAATTAATTGCAACCATTCAATCAACCTCCCGAATTTTCAGAATACTTATGTTTATTATCTATTAATGTGGTCAATTGGTCAAGTGGTGAGACGCTCCTAAAATGAATCGAATGGATAATTACCCGTAAAACTAAAACTCGATTCAATCTAGAAGCTTTCTATGACATGCAAATTAGTTGCTCAATTGCAAATGAGTCGTTAAGTATAGAGGCAACCGTGATACAATCGCGTTGTAAGTGTGATGTTGAATTACTATGGAAGTAGATAAAAAAATTTAGAAATAAAATAGTATAAACACTTATTTAAGAAGAATTTATTACCGGAACGCAATGAATGAATCTTGAGATGAATCAAATAAACAATGGATCGATGGGATTTTGCTAAGAAGATATATACAGATTGGCAAGATCATCAATATGTATTGGAATTTTATCTGTTTTTATAATTACCTTTAACTTCCGATAATATATATTATGTAAACTAGAATTAAAATGAATACAGACAGCTTACTAGACTGTCCTAAATAGCATTCGAATCATCTCTCTCTACTTCTTAAGATCAGTTTCATCTACAAATCTTAAAAATTCCGTCATCGCCCCATTACTAAATCTTTCTCCATTTAAAGAGCTTTCCGGGTAACTCTGTTCATCAAATTGGTTGTAAGGCGTCCAACCAAAATAAGTGCCGAGATTACTTTCGAAGATATTGAGATTTGGCGTCTGATCATTTAACAACGTGGCGGTTTCTCCGTACAAGGATTGCCAACCCTCTAGAATATTAAACACACCATAGGTATTCTCTTCTACTGGAATCTCATGTTCAATCTGTATGCGTGGTGTATAAGTATGGCGCTCATCGACAATATGATAAGAACGATCTCTAACCAGATGATATTTAAAATAACTAAGTTCATCTTTTGGATTGATATTCCACAGAATATGGTACGTAGACGGCTTTTCGGGTTTTATCTTCCATAACATCGGTTCACCACTCGTACTTATGTATACAGGTCCCCACTTCCTGTAGTTCCACTCCCAATAGCTGACTCCATACTCATCAGAATTCGTTACGAATGGAACAAACACGTGCTCCTCATCCAAATCAACGGTGTCCTGGATGCGTACTGCTTCCGCCTGAGCAAACGTATCATTGATCTGATCGACTACTTGCTCCTCAGATAAGAAGCTTTCCGGCTTGGAAAAATAAAACCAATAGATGAGAAAAAGGATGATCAATAGAGCTGCGAGGGCTACGAAAATCACGATTTTTCTTTTTGTCATTGCTCCCCCACCTTCACTAATGATTGATTTGCTCGAAAGTAATACTGAGCTTCTGGAGTGCTTACCAGGAGTCCCTTGCCATCTTTTTCGATGTAAAGAGCAGAATTTATTCCACTCCCCCACTTGGGCTCAACTCCATCCAGAAAGTATGGAAATCGTTCATCCATGTCATCACCAATTGGTGTCATGCTGACTGAAACTTCCTCATACCATTGGTCACTATAAATCGTTTCTCTCTTTAAAGTATGTATTTGCTCGTTCAAGACATTTTCATCAAAAGAAAATTCTTCAGCTGAAGGATGGGTTGGGATGACTGAAGCATCACTTGTATCGGCTATGTATGTAGAGGGCTCGTCGGCGGGATAAATGAAATGATTGAAAGGTATGGCCAACAAAGACATGAATAGAAAAACAAATTGACCAATGAACCCAATCCAGGCGAATGAACGATAGGTTTTCCACCGCTCACTATTATACATAAAAAGGATCATTAAGATCAAAACACCTAACGGCAAAGTTGGTAGACGAACCGAGGTCCCAAAAAGGTCGATATTGATTATAAAAGAAAACGTACCGATCAATGTTACGACTATAACTTTCCAAAATTTCGGTTTGTCCTGCATCTTCCTATATGTAACATAGACAATCGCAAGAATAGTGACCCAAGCAATCATTGTGGCTATGGTTGTAACGATACTTACATTTCCCATAAGTCACCTCATATTGTCAATTTGATTGATTCGTTTCGATGATACCATGTAAATGGAAAATCCTAAAGGTGTTTTTTACATTCGATTACAAGATCATTTAACAAATATGAGAGGTTGGGACATAACTAAGTTACTCTTCACTCAAGTCGAACACGCATAATTAAGCGAAGGAAATATACGTAGACTCCTACGGGTCGGCTAAGTTCGGTCACGTCCTGTGACCGACGCCGACACTCCACATCCTGTGATTGGAGGTAGGCCTAGTTGAGACCCCGGAGTGCGCTAGCACGAGGAGGCTAAGGCAGCCGCCCCCGGTATAGAAGACACTGCGATTCATCGCAGATGCCGCCTTATGCCCTTTGGATAAAAGCGTAGTATATTTCCGTAGCGGTGATGGTGCACTGTTGTTCGATTTTAACTGAGTAAAAACAAATTTGTCCCAACCTCGTTTTGGTTATGATTCAATTTTTACCCGCGAGGCGGAAAGGGATCGTTTCCATAGCTATTCGAATCGCTGATCTCACCGTCACGGTTATGAATGACGTGTTCTGTTTCATCTTTTTTAGCTTTTTCACGACCTGCCTCGACGGCAAGTCCCTTTGTTTCATAGAGATCTAAGTCTTTACCGTCTTGTACGTTTTTCCACTCGCTCCCATTGGGAACCGTGTGTACGGCCGGTTTTTTGTCAGTCATCAGTCTTCACCTCGATTATATAATTTATTATACAATTCCCATATGAAGTGAAGTTGTAACCAATTGAATGATTAAACTTTGGTGACAAATGACCGGTTCGGAATGTTAATTCGCATACACTTTCTGTACCTCATATTGGATACCAATACACTGATAATGTTGACGCTGATACATCTCACGAGCTGTGTCATCTTGATCGGCGACCAATATGACGGTTTTATCCGAATAATTGTCCATGACATACCGTTGAAGTAATCCACCAATTCCTTTACGTTGATGAGTTACTTCTACAAGCAAGTCGTCAATTTCCACCCAGTCATCTCCAATGATAATTGTTACATAACCCACTGGAAGGTCATCATAGTAAGCTAAAACTTGCTCAATGTGCTGTTGTTTAAATTGCGTTTCGATCATTTCTGTTTCCGCTTCGGCAAATTCTTTACTGAAGAGGACGCTCTGTTTAAAATGCATGATTTGAAACGTTTCAAGGTTGCTTTGATCGACCGTTTTGATTTTCACTTTCTCCTGCTGTTGAACTTCTGGGAAGTCTTTTGGTTCAATCGCGTACAATTCGAGTACGCCTTGTTCATAACCTTGCTTATTTAAGTAGTCAAGGATTTCTTCGCTCGGTTTTTCATCATCCGGAAAATAAAATTTAACGAAATGTTGATCTAAGTTTAAGTGAAACTGTCTTAACCAGGCTTCTGTGTTGATGAATTCGTCTAGGCTCGGCAACCGTTTGAATTGGATAAAATTACTGTCATAACGTATTTTAAGTTCAGGGTCGTGATAATGTTGGAATAATTCATTTTCATGGATGATCCGCCCGGTTGTATAAACGTGGTCAAAAGTATATTTTTTCATATGATTCTTCCATTCTTTCTACAATTTACTTGCCTTCGTGCTTTTGTTTCATTGATTGCAAAAATTCTTCTGATTTACCTCGTGGAATGCTCAACGTTTGCCACTTCTCACCTTTGATTTGCTTTCCGACGTATAGGATTTGTCCAATATGTGAGGAATAATGGACGAGCTGCCTTTCAATGGCATCGATTACACCGAGTTTTTCACCACGGATGCGTACCGTTTTTAACAAGTCGGTTTCTGTTAAATGATAGATGGTTTCTCGGAAAACAACCCATCCTTCTTCCCACACTTTCAGGAGCTCTGCTTTCGATGCGATGGAATCTTCAAATTCAGCATCTCGATTTCGGTCAGGTTTTTCACCGTCTGTTTTCAAAAAATCCGTCCATCTTGAACGCATATTTCCGCTCAGATGCTTCACGATTACTGAAACACTATTGGATTCTTCATTATATGTCCAATGGATCTCATCATCATCCAGCTGGTTTAAGGCTTGCTCCCCTTGTGATTTGAGTTGATCAATGCGTTTACGGACGACAGTGAGATATATGGAGCCAATCGATTGGTCTTCTCCCACCCATCTCTCCCCTTTCATAAGTTACCAATTGCGCTTCCACGGGCGCCGGTCTTCTTCGTAAGACTCTAAAACAATCGGTGAGTGTTCACGATTGGACGAACGGGTTCTTTTTCGATAGATCATATAAGTGACGGCCGCAATCAGAATTGCTGAGAGCAAAAATGAAAGAATGGTCGTTGTTTGTAGCCAACCATCTTCTTCCGATTCATCCGGATTTGGATCTACTTCTCCATCCGTTGATGCCCCAGCAATAGGCTCATTCTCAGTAGGCACTTCTTCAATCGGAAATCGGTATTCGAAAATGGGTTCTTCCGATTCATTGAGGATCGTCAACAATCCATCCGTTGACAGATAGGTTGACCATTGTTGGTCTTTTTCGATCGTGAAGAACAGCTCTTCTTCTAATTCATACGTTTGACCTTCTGAATCCGTAAATTCCTCACCCGCCGGAATGGAGTCGGTTCGATATTGATAACCGTATTCAATCAATGCTTCCGTATCTTGATAGGCTGTTCTAGGGTTTTCTGCGTTTAATGTGACGACGACAAGTTCGATTTCTTCATTTTCGGCAGTTGTTGAAAGCGTAAAACCAGCATCGCTTGTATAACCATTTTTGACGCCGGTGACATCTTCACGTTGCAAAACTAACTGGTGATGGTTTCTGAGGGTCGTCTCCCAGCTTTCGCCAATCCACTCCATTTCACGGGTTCCCACGATTTCTCGAAACGTATCGTTTTGCATCGCATAGGCTGTAATTTGAGCCATATCATGTGCGGTTGTCACATGTTCGGGATCAGGTAAGCCGTGTGGATTTTTAAAGGTGGTGTCGGTAGCACCGATTTCTTCATGAACGAATTCGGTCATTCGTTCTGAGAATTTTTCTTCCGATCCATCGATATGTTCGGCGATGGCGATGCCTGCATCGTTCCCAGAGTTGATCAATAATCCTTGAACCAATTTCAATAGGGAAACTTCTTCTCCTTCTTCCAGATACATTCTTGTCCCGTCTGCTTCCCTGGCTGCTTGGCTGACGGTAACGGTATCTTCCAACTCCCCTACTTCAATCGCTAACAAGCCACTGACAATTTTTGTGATACTGGCAGGATACATTTCTCTGTCTTTGTTTTTTTCATATAAAATCGTACCGGATTTCATATCGATCAAAATCGCTGATTCACTATTGATATCGGGCGGCTCTTCGTTTTCCCCATAAATCGTATGGGCTGGGATGAATAAGACAATGATGATTATAAGAATGGCTAATGGTTTTTTCATAGTTAATCTCCTCGAAGATTGTCGATTGATGTATGTGTATATAAAAAGTATAAGGAACCCTTGCAGTTTGTGCAAATTGTTTTCGATAATTTTTCGATAATTCATACTTCATTCTTAGGGTATAAGATGGGTCCCTTGACTCACATTATGACTAAGAATGTAAAGTAGGTGATCATTTGACTGTCGTATGGGAATCGGCCTTGATGGTGTTGGCGGGATTATTTTTATTGAGGCTTGCGGGTAGAAAATCAATCTCACAAATGTCACTCGCTCAGACTGTCGTCATGATCTCCATTGGGTCAATCATCATCCAGCCAATTGTTGAATCGAGTATTTGGCAAACTATTTTAGCTGCAACGGTATTCATCGTGGCACTGATTTTAATGGAGTATCTACAAGTCAGGTTTAATGTTATGGAAAAATTCATTTCTGGAAAGTCGAAAGTCGTGATCGAGAATGGTGAATTGAAAACCGAGAACTTGAAAAAATTACGGTTTACAGTAGATCAATTGGAAATGCGCCTGCGCCAACAAGGTATCAATCATATTACGGACGTTAAAACAGCTACATTGGAAACAAACGGACAACTCGGTTATGAATTGTTCCCCGATGCAAAACCGCTGACCGTTAAAGACTTCAAAGAGTTGATGACGCTCTATACAGGGATTCAAGTGCAACAATCTAATAAGGTTCAGCCACAAAATAACCTGTTTGACGAACCAAAAAACCATGTGGAAACAGAGAAGTCTCCGGATCACTTGAAATAATTAAAACGAAAACATTATCATTCCGCGAATAGCATCCCAAAAAAATCAAATGATAAGACTAAATGATTGAAAGGGGTTTGATGATGAATCATTTTAGTTTGATTTTGAGTAAGTTTGTCGCAACATTAGTACTTTTATATGTTATTCTTGGTTTGATTTTCGACGTGGCTTTCATGAATGTTTTTTGGATTTCATTGACGATTACCATTGCTTCTTATTTGATTGGTGACTTGGTCATTTTGCCGAGGACAAATAATATTGTCGCTTCGATCATTGACTTCGGGCTTGTGTTCGCTGCAGTTTATTTTTTGATAGATGCATACGCGTTCGAAGGAAACTTAACGACCGCCAGTTTGTTGTCTGCAGTTGGTGTCACCCTTTTTGAGGTTTTCTTCCACAATACGGTTGGTACGCAAATGGATGAAGAAAATAACACCGGTCAACGAAGGTACGACCTACAAACAGAAGCATCGGAAGAAATTGATCCGCTCATTGAAGAAGACGATGATAAATACTGAGTTGCACGCCAGCACTTCTGCCTATTTTGACAGAAGTGCTTTTATGTTTTAAACAAATTTGTTACGGTAACCATCCTATTCTACCCCTTGTTAATTCCTACACTAATTTCTCCCAATCATGATAAAAGACTAACTTTTTCTTACCTCTTTTCATACAGATAGGTGAATCATTAAGGAGGTAGGTCAATGGAAAATCGAAATTCTCTTCACAACTATGTCAATGAAATGGATCAGTGGCTACAACAATTCAATGGCGTCATGGAGGAGTTAGAAAACAATCCGATGGCGGTCATGCAATCCGATTCAATCGCTAAGCTACAAGGCCAGTTTGAAAAAGTAATGAAGGATGTGAACTATTATAAAGATAACCCACAAGCACTCCAGGTGAGTTTGATGAATGACTTGCAACAGCAAGCGTCAAATTTATATCAAGGGTACCGCGCATTCATGAACCAAAAACCGAAAAAAGTGCACGACAAAAAACAGACGGATACCAAGAAAAATCCAGTTCCCATTGGTGGACATAAGCTCCCTCCCCTTCCCTACTCTTACGATGCATTGGAGCCATATATCGACCGTGAAATTATGCGGCTACATCATACAAAA
The DNA here is from genome assembly GCA_937958375.1 of uncultured Bacillaceae bacterium. GTDB lineage: Bacteria > Bacillota > Bacilli > Bacillales > Alkalibacillaceae > Allobacillus. Next base: position 15,239 of record CALGNY010000264.1, on the reverse strand, counting down.
CACCACCAAAGCTATGTCGACAATCTGAATAAAGCAGAAAAAGAAATGGAAAAAGCACGCAGAACGAATGATTTCAATTTGATCAAACATTGGGAGCGTGAAGCGGCGTTTAACGGGGCCGGACATTATTTGCATACAATCTTTTGGGACATCATGAGTCCGGAAGGTGGAGGCAAACCGACCGGAAGTTTGTTGAAATGTATAGAGAAATCTTTTGGCAGCTTCGATTCATTTAAAAAACATTTCTCTGAAGCGGCAAAACAAGTGGAAGGTGTCGGTTGGGCCATTCTTGTGTGGTCTCCTCGTTCGCATCGATTGGAGATATTACAAGCGGAAAAACATCAAAACCTGACCCAGTGGGACGTTATTCCTCTGCTCGTATTAGACGTTTGGGAGCATGCCTATTATCTCCAATATAAAAATGAGAAGAATAAATATGTCGATCGCTGGTGGAACGTCGTCTGTTGGGATTCTGTTGCAAAACGGTTGGAGAAAGCAAAACAGGTGATGTGGCAACCATTTTAAAACAAGAACATTTTGTCTGCTTTAATGTTGATACAAAAAATACAGTCCACTACCCGTAATCCGGGGTAGCGGACTGTTTAGCGTTTCCTTATAATGTCGGAGGTTCATCAGTTTTGCCAGGAGAATGATCTGAGGAATTTTCTTTTTTCATTTTTTGCTCTGCCTTGTTCAATTGGTTTCTTGCAAAGTCACGTCCACCGACACCAAATGCTATGGCAAATGCGGTCATCAGACCACCTAGAATCAACAAGAAACCAATATTTACAATCGTTTTAGCGAATTGTAGTTGATCCAGCGTCATGAATATCGCAAAAACAATGATCGCGTATTTCATGATGGTAGCTGATGCTTTACTACCTGTATAATTACGAATCCATTTGTCTACCAGGTTCGCAAGGAAAAAACCAATTCCTAAAATTAACAGTGCGCTTACGAGGAATGGCAGATAGACCAAAATCGCATTACCGATATTATTCAGAACGTCTAATTGCAGGACATTCAGCGCTTCTACCGTGAAGAACAAAATGATTAAGAATTTCACGATGTTCGCGATTACCTTTGATAAATCAAACGATGGTTTATGGGTTTCACGAACACCTAATGCTTCATAAACACGGTTGATTCCCGTCCCTCTTAGCACACTAAGCAATAGGTTTCCAAGGAACTTGGCAATGTAATATCCCACCACAACAAGGATAATTGCCACAAATATATTCGGAATCATGTTCAATACATTGTTCAATACAGCTGTGATTGGCTCAGAAATGGAGTTGATGTTCAGTGCGTCCAAAGCCATAGTGATTATGGGAATTAAAACAATGACATAAACGACATTTGCCAACACTTTGGAAAGTGCATACTGGTTAGGAGCATCCTCTGTCGGGTCAGGATTGACTCTCCGGTACCATTGATCAATGTGTAAACTTTGCAGAAACTTAAACACTAAATCCTTGATCAGTCTCGCAATAAAAATACCAAGTACCAAAATGATGGCCGCAGCAATGATATTTGGAATGTAAGCCAACATTTGATCCATCATATTGGAGATCGGTTGAGAAACAGATCTCATTCCTAATGCATCAAGAATCGGTGGTAAGAATAGGATGAAAATGAGGTAGTAGACAACTTTACCGATGATGCTTAATATTTCTTCACCCTGTTCTTTATTTTGGATGATGGGTGCTTTGCTGAGCGCTTTGTGAAAACCCATCTTCACAAAACCTTTTGTGATTAACATTTTGACAGCTTTTGCAATCACCCAAGCTAATAATAAGAGCAGTAATGCATAGATGATGTTTGGGATTGCTTGAATTAAGTTATTGAGCATGGATTGAAAAGAGTTCTCAATATTGCTCATTGTATCACTCCTTTTCTTCTATAATGAATCTATATAATCTAATTACCTATCTTGAGAGCAATTAAACCCTTTTTCATTGCCATGGAAACTGGGAAGATAACAGTCAATATGAAATCGCTCAATGAGTTTTTTATTTTACAATATTAAATGGGTTCTTATTTGAGAAATGTTTTATTCTTGTTGAAGGAATCCATGTTATAATTTCAACGAATAGGGGGAACATTCTCGTGGGGAAAAAGAAAAAGAATCCGTATCGTGCGTTAGGTACGTTACTATTAATTTTGGGGGCAATATACATATTTCTGAATTTGATTCCAATTCATCAGGTGGAAAGTCATCCCTTCTTCGAAAGTGATCGGCCGATGGTCATTGCTCACCAAGGTGGTGAGAATCTCCGTCCATCCAGTACGATGCCTGCATTTGAACATGCAGTCGAGTTAGGTGCGGATGTGTTGGAGACAGACATCCATGTTTCGAAAGACGGATATCTGATTGCCATCCATGATGCGACCGTTGACCGAACGACTGATGGGACCGGCAAAGTGGTTGATCATACATTGGAAGAGCTTAAAGCGTTAGATGCGGGTCATTATTTCGTGAAAGATGGACAACATCCATATCGGGATCAGGGCATCCAGCTCGTTACGATTGAAGAATTGTTTCAGCGCTTTCCGGATATGAAGTTCGTGTTGGAAGTAAAAGATACGAATCCAAAGGAAGAAATCGATTATATCATTGACCGATTAGTCGATTTAATTGAAACGTATGATATGAAAGAACAAGTCTTAATTGGCTCATTCGATCAAGAAATTGTGGAAAAGTTCAGGGAAAAAGCTGGGCCGGACATTGTCACCTCGGGCGGAAGAAATGAAGTAACGAAATTTGTGATATTCAATAAGTTTTTTATGAAGAATTTCTATAAACCGAGTGTAGAGGCACTACAAATTCCACAAGCAGAAAGTGGTTTTGATCTGACAGACGATACGGTAGTTGAAGGTGCCAAACGAATTGGTATGAACCTTCAATATTGGACCATCAACAATCCAGATGAAATGCGTAGATTAATTGAAAAAGGTGCAGACGGTATTATTACCGATCGCCCTGATGTGATGATTCAGGTACTTGAAGAAATGGGATATAACTAAAAAAAGCTGCCTAGAGGGTATGAATTCCTCTAGGCAGCTTTTGTAATCATTACTCATCAATCGCATCATAAAATTCTTTCGCTTTTTGAACGGTGTAGCCACTTCCACCGGAATCTTGTACATCTTCCAGCATGATTCCTAATACAAAATCAGGTTGACTTTGATCATAGGAGATAAATAGCCCATTTTGAGCATCATTGTCATCTTCGTGGCTTGATTTGAGTTCAGCTGTACCTGTTTTTCCAGCCAACTCTCTGCCATCCATTTCTGCAGATTGTGCTGTACCTTCCGTTACGACTTTTCTAAGCAAGTCCTGCAACAGCGAAACATGTTCCTCGGTAGCAATATCTTCAAGCCATACTTCCGGTGATTCGGAATTCAACAATAAAGGTTTTTGTACATCGCCACCGTTAGCGATCCCACCATAAATCGATGTTAAATGGACGATGTTCATCAAGACTTCTCCTTGTCCATATGAACTATCCGCGAGTTGGCCTTCCGAGCCGAACTGTCCACTGTTCGAGATTTGGGAAGCTGTCATTGGGTATTCAAATGGGATCGGTTCCCCTAAACCCAGTGCTTCTAATTCTTGTTGGAATGTGTCGCTTCCCATTTCCAGTCCTTGCATGGCAAAATAAATGTTATCAGAATGTTTGAATCCGATTTCAAGATCGACTTCTTCATGGTTTGCACTGACTCGTGTAACCCTAAAATCACCCCAAGAATCGTCTTTTTGCCATCGTAAGCCCTCGATTTCTTTTACTTCATCCGGGTCTAACGTCCCTGCATTCAGCCCAGCAACCGTTGTCAGCAATTTCATTGTGGAACCTGGTGAGTATGCGGATGAAAACCGGTTAATCATCGGTTGGTCCGGGTCTTCCGACATGGCTGTATACTGTTCGCCTGTGATGCCCAAGACAAACGCATTTGGATCGAAACTTGGTAAGCTGATCAAACTGGTGACTTCCCCTGTTTCTGGGTCGATGGTCGTTGCCGCACCTTTTTCCTCTTCAAGTACGCTGAACAGTTGTGTTTGTTGCTCGGCATCAATCGTCACTTGGATGTCGTTCCCGTTTTGTGCTTCACTTGTGACGACCGGGGTTTTGGCACCGTTTTGTTTTTCGATATAAAGTTCTACCCCATCGATTCCTCGAAGCTCACTTTCGTATAACTGTTCGAGGCCACGTTTACCGACCACATCGGTTGAGGTATAACCTTCACCTTCCAAATTCTCTAGATCTTCAGCGGTAACTTGACCGATATAACCCGTCAGGTGCCCCAGAGCTTCCTTATAAGGATAAATGCGTTCCGGAACGACTCGCGATGAAACGCCCCCGATGGTTACCGCTTGTTGGACAATCTCCTCATCTTCGAGTAAAAACTTTCGTATCGGAACAAAATGTGTCTCTTCCACCCAGCTTTGATTGTATTTTTCTTGGATGGATTCTGGCGAAACCTCCAGAATCTCAGCCAACTGTGAGAGGTTATTTTCATTAAAATCAGCCAGAGTGACACCAACTTCATAAACTTCGCCATTTGCAGCAATTTGGTTGCCATTCCGGTCTAAAATCTCTCCACGTGTAGATGGCGTTGTTTGATAACGGACCTCATCTCCCTGCTCCATTCCAGGCATGATGAAGGATGGATTCCATTCGACATACCAGCGATCCTCTGTCTCCTCTTCCTCTTCACTCTCTTCATCAGATTCTTCTTCTTCAAGCGGGCGAGTAAGTTGTAATGTGTTTTCATAACTCACTTCTCCTGCTAATGTTTGAAAAGAAATCTGAAGCGGAACTTCATATTCGGTCATCGTTTCAAGGTCTTCGTTTGTCAGCTCTTCTTGTTGCAATATTTCTACGGTTAGATTTTCAACTGATAGTGCGTCATATAAGTATGGATATCGTTCCACAAAATCTTCGGATGCAAATTCTTCTGTCGTCTCATCACTCAAATATTCTTCGTACATCTCTTCAAACTCATGGTTCATCCATAATTCAACATACTCTTCAGCCGTTTCGTTTGGATTCGGATATTGAACTTCATCATCCGAACATGCCGCTAAAAAAAGCAGAAAGACTGAAAGAATACATGCGATCTTTTTCATGCCTAACCCCCTCTATTCTTTTCTTTGTCTATCTATAGTTGTTCAATACATTTTGCAATTTCAACGCGAGTCCAATATTGCCATCAACTTTTATTTTTCCCATCATGAAGGCAGAAGTTGCATTAAGATCTCCACTGATGAGCTTAAGAAGATTGTCTTTCTTTAATTTTAATGTGCAGCTTGCATTCTCAGATGCTTGGTCACTAAGCTCTACCCCTTTGTCGAAAAATTCAACAGAGTAGGCCTCTCCATCGGTCAGCAAAAAGTTATATGTAGCAGATAATTGATCCAAACCACTAGGATTATCATTCATCTTTTCAACCAATTCCTGCAATTTTTCTTTCATCCCATCATCCCCCAAGAGTTTTTGTCATCTACTATTATTATAACAAACAATTAAATCATTAGAATAGCTTTGGTTTAAAATGAAACAAACAAGGGTAATCTATACCCAAATTGTCATTTAAAAGAGGTGATCGAATGCTTTGGTGGATTATTGGTATCATTATTGCCATCTGGCTAATCGGACTTATCCTCGATGTCGCAGGTGGACTAATTCATATTTTACTGATTATTGCGGGGATTGTGTTTATCTTCCAACTTGTCACTGGAAAACGAAAGTTATAGCCATGTGGTCTCGGGTTACAACCGAGACCATTTTTACTGGCTATCATTTGCATTATGATATAATCATTAAATAAAGATAGGAGTGACAAGAATGAAAGGCAACAAAGAGAAAGCGACCTTTGCGGGTGGATGTTTCTGGTGTATGGTCAAGCCATTTGATCAATGGGATGGCGTCTATTCCGTCACCTCAGGCTATACAGGTGGCCACATCGAACAACCTACATATGAGCAAGTCAAAGAAGGAAATACAGGACATTATGAAGCGGTTGAAATTGAATTTGATTCAGATAAAATCTCGTATGAATTTATCTTAGATTTATATTGGAAGCAGATCGACCCGACCGATCCGGATGGTCAATTTCATGATCGGGGTCCTCAATATCGCACAGCCATTTTTTATCATGATGACGAACAAAAGAAAATTGCTGAGAAATCCAAGCAGGCGCTTGAAGAATCTGGCCGTTTTGACCAACCGATCGTAACGGAAATCTTGGAAGCTGTTCCTTTCTATCCAGCGGAGGAAGAACATCAGGATTTTTATAAAAAAAGTGAAGCGTATTACTTGGAAGACCGGAAAAAGTCTGGGCGTGACGAGTTTATCGAGGAAGTTTGGGAAAAATAACGATCAAAAGATAGCGGGTAATACCATAGAAGTTGGTATTACCCGCTCGTTTATGATTCGTGCATGAACCGTTATTTAATATTGACTTATTTTGCTATTTCCTAGATTAAGTACACAAACCGTGGTTTATCGTTCACTTATTTTGTGATTTCACTGAATGAGTACACAAACTGCTGTTTAATCAAGTCCGTAATTAAGTCCCTCTAGTTATTATCCCGCAAATAGTCATCAAACCAACCAACAATTTGATTAAGTCGTTCGATTCTTAAGTTCGGCTTCCCAGTTCGAGATAGATTATGGTCTGCTTCTGGGAATCGAACGAATTTTGTTTGTTGTTTACGATATTTCAACGCTATAAACAACTGCTCTGCTTGCTCTATTGGACAACGGAAATCATTTTCATTGTGAATAATCAGAAGCGGCGTCTCCATTTGATCGACATAGGCGATCGGTGAATGCTTCCAAAGCTTCTCGATATCGCTGAACTCGGCTTGGATCTGCCAGTCACTGAAATAATAACCGATGTCACTGACTCCCCTAAAGCTAATCCAGTTTGAAATACTTCGCTGAGTCACCGCGGCTTTGAAGCGGTTGGTATGGCCAACGATCCAGTTGGTCATAAATCCACCATAACTTCCGCCTGTAACACCTAAACGGTCTTGATCAATCCACGCATATTTCTCGGTAATAAAGTCGACCCCGTGCATGATGTCTTGATAATCGCCGTTTCCATAATCCCCACGGACAGCATCGACGAATTCCTGGCTGTAGCTGTGACTACCTCGTGGATTTACATATAACACAGCGTATCCTTTCGCCGCCAGCAACTGCATTTCATGGAAGAATGTATTTGCATAAAAAGCATGTGGCCCACCATGAATGTTGACGATCATCGGATATTTTTGTCCCTCTTGATAAGTAGCAGGTTTCATAAACCATCCGTGAACCGTCCAATCATCCTTGCTAGTATAAGAAATTGGTTCTGGATCTACAACGATTGTTTCATTCAAGAACTCTTGATGGAAATCAGTAATTTGTTGAAGTTCGCCAGAAGGTATATCGAGTAGATAAACTTCACTCGGGCTAGTTGGCCGACTGATTGTCAGCATTGCTTTTTGATCATTGCCATCAATATCAAAACCATAAATATGAAAATCGTCTTGTAGCGCTGGATATAACTCTCCGTCCACATTCCCATAGTATAAAACCACGTTGCCATTGGTAGATACAGGGAAGTAAAAGTCACGATCATTTGCCCATACGGTTAGCTGTAACACTACTTGCTGTTGGATGTCAGCAGCGACAAAGTCACCCACAGGAGCATTCAACCCTTCTGTCAGGCATGTTTTTACGCCAGTTTCCAAATCATAATGATAAAGTTCAGTGTGCGTCGCATTTTCATACGTTCTTGCCATTTCAGTAAATAACATCTGCTTGCCGTTTGGAGATACACGGAGTCCTGCGACATAACCTTCTTCCGTTTCAATCAAAGTTGATTTCTCTTCTTCCAAATCGTAACGATATAAGTCCATATTAAAATTAAAATCCTGATCGGTCTCACCATCGGTAACATAGAAAAATGATTTTCCATCAGGCATCCATTCCATAGCCGAATAGTTTTGGTGGCCTTTTAATACGGTTTCTGATTCTTCTGTATCTAGATTCAGAATTTTGATTTGCTGATACGATTCTTTCAATAGCCCTACACCATCTGCTTTGTATTTCATTCGCTCGATGATTTGTGGCTGTGGAAGTTTCTTATCCTCTTTGGCTTCACCAGAATCCTTGTCATCGTCTTTTTCTGCCTCTTTTTCAGCAGATACATGATAAAGGATTTTCTTTCCATCAGGAGAGAAAAACGCTTCGCTAACGCCCTTCTCTTCATCTGTTACCTGTTTGGCTTCCCCACCTTCTGCCGGCATGATATAAACTTGATTTTTCTCATTCCGCGTAGATAAAAACAAAAAATCTTTTCCATCCGGAGACCAACGGACACCAGAGATTCGATCTTTTCCGTGCGTCCATTTTCTCACGGCGTTTGTTTTTTTATCCCAATGATATAGATTGGAAACGTACGTATTTTTCTCCTCATCCAATTCTGTACGAATGAAAAGCGCTTCTTCTCCATTTGGTGAAAATCGTGGGTCGGAAACGGATGAAATGCGAAATAGGTCTTCTGCTTGCATCAATTGACGATCAGTCATATGTATCCCCCTTAGATAATAAAAAGAGGTCTGGACAACATGAAATTGTCCTGCCTCTTTTAAAGATTAAGAATAGTATAAATCAAATAGTCTACTTTGTCGATTCTCTTTCTTATAGGTTGTGTTCCAACTTCATGGTGGAAATCTTCTTCTGTAATTGTTCTAAATTCTGGATGACTTCCTGATTTTTAAAGATCATTTCTTTATTCTCACGAAGTGTGTCCAGGTTATCGAGCAGCTCTTGAATAAGGTTCTTTTTGGTTACTTCCAGATTCTTATGATAGGCCTCGCTAAGAACTATCGTAAATCGTTTGATGGTGTCTGTCTTCTGGTTTCCGATCCAAGCTGTCATATCCTCAAACAGCTGATCGCGTCCATCGCCTTCAAAGAAATCCTTTTTGTTTTTGAAATATTTGAGAAAATGCTTGACGTCATTCGCTTCCATATCGAATGGAATATCAGGCATCTCGGTTCCCGTAAAATCTTCCGTTTCGAAAAAGAGCTTCTCCTGAGGAAAATACATCTTCGTAATTTCGTTTAATTCATCAATCAAGTGATTTTTCAATCGGTTCATCTGGTCATCCAACAATAAGTCGATTTGGTAAAACTCTTTGCTCAGTTTCTGTTTCACTAGTTGTACAGTCTGTTGGATTGATTGTTCCAGCTCTTCTTTTCCTTTTCGGCCATTTGATTGAATGGTTGCTGGATTAATCGCTTCTTTTAACCATTCGATGGATTGAATGTCAAGACGTTCAGAAAGATAATGCGTCAATTCGGTAATTTCCTGTGAAAGTGTATTTTGTTGTACACCGTCATCATAGCGATTGAGTTCATTCTCCAATTGATCGCGGTCACGTTTGTCTTCATCGATTTGGGCTCGCTGTTGTTCTGGATTTTGTTTAGCCCCATCAATGGTATCGAGGATGAATTGATCCAACTGTTTCAGTTCCCCGATCAGGTTTTGGAAGACAATTTCTTTTACTTCGTATTCCATGAAATGATTGAAAACCGTCTCAAGTGCCCGGTATTGTTCAATCGATTGTTCAGTTGGGTCGGGTTGTGATAATTGTTTGCTGGAAATCGGAAAGATGGTAGGCTGTTCGATTCCATATTGTGTTAATTGGTCATCCAAGTATTTTTTCACATCATCTAATTCAGTACTGGAATCAGCTAAATCAGCGGCATTCAAAATAAAAAACATCTTCCCGGCTGTCATCGTTTGACTCATTCGGCCGAGCTGCCCCAAAAATTCACGATCCGCTCGTGAAAATGCATGATTATAATAATTTACATATAAAATGACATCTGCTTGCTTAATGTATTGCAGGGAAACATTCGTATGTCTGGCGTGGATGGAATCTGCACCCGGCGTGTCGACAAGGGTTATTCCTTCTTCGGTCAACGGACAATCGTAAAAGATTTCAACCTCATGAACAAAGCAAGAGATGTGCTCTTTTGTCACATAATCGGAAAATGTATCTAACGACTCTGTTTTTGTTTGGCTCAGCCATGTTTTGGCCTGCTGGATCCCTTTAAGATAGGCATCGATAAACGATGCTTCTGTACGCTCCAAATACATGCGGAGCGTCCCCCATTCTTTCGTGAGGAATTTGGTGATTTCATTCAGACTCGTAAAACGTCTTTTCGTGAAAGGAGCCAATATTTGTTGCAGTTGCTCTTGCATCATTTCATCAGACTTAAAATGGACGAAGACCGTACCATGCGAATGTTCTTTTGACGTTGGACGTATTTTATTGATAGCGGCAGTCGTCGGGTTTGGTGAAACCGGAAGCAATTGATTCCCTAATAAGATATTAGCGAAAGAAGACTTCCCTGCACTAAACGCCCCAAACAAGGCAACCGTATATTCTTGGTCGATCACCTGGTTTAACCGATTTTCCAATCTGGACACAATCGTTTTGACCAAAGGCAGTGACTTAGATTCCTCGACGATTGTTTGAACTTCTTTTTCGATTTGTTGATAATCGAGTAGAGTCGCTTGATCTTCATGAACTACCGATGCAGCCTTGCCTTCTTCTGCCTCTTCCACCTTAGTTGCTTCAAGGAGTTGATGTAATCCTTTTTTCGATCGTTTTGACAAAACTTCCTGATAGGTCGCCTCACTTAACTCATTTTCTCCCTGAACTAGCGGAGCATACATCCGCTCATGCAACTGTTCAATTTTTTTGTTTATTTCTGAAACGACATCTTGGTTGGTTTGGGTCAGTATGTCTGCCTCTTCCTCTTTCAATTGGTCATATTGCTTTTGATACTCATCAAGCTTTCGTTCTTGAATGGCTCGAATGAGTGGTTGCACGGTGCGCATCATTTGACGCTGTATTTCTTGCTGCAAAGCTTTTGTGTAAAGTAATACATAATCCCCGGTCACTTGTGCAGAAGGATTTACTTCACTCTGTATCAACTGCTCATCGGCCGTAAACGAATAACGTTGGATTTGTTGCATGAGGTCCTTTTCACTTGAAAGATCGTGAATGACCTCTTCTAAGTGAGCTCTGATCGCCCAAACCATCTCGGATTGGATCCGTTCGTTCAGTTTATTTAAAAATTGCTCAATCCGTTCCTTTTTGGCGGCTTCCGTCTTTTTCTTGGAAAACAGACCACCGACCTTGAAATTCTGCTGCTGTGATTCTAGGAAGGATTTCGCCAATTCACGTGTGTCGAATGTCATTAAATATGCATTCGCCAATACATTGTTCAATTCGTCTCGAAGTGTTTGTTCATAACCGTCCATCGTCTCGACTAACCGACGTTTTTGCTCCTCGATGAGTTGTAAACGATTCAGTAGCTCTTCTTGTCCTGTGTTTCCGGTTGCTTCGCTTTTCCACTCTTCGATGATGAGAGAAAGTTCTCGCTTAATTTTTTGACTCAAACGATTCGGCAATGCATCCATTTGTTTCACTAATGATTGCTTAAATGAATCGAATTGATTGAGTGGCAAATCATAATTTTTAAGCGACGTGTAAAATATTTCATCCGGGGAAAGATCCCACTCTCCGTAGCTCACACGCAACCGCTGTTTATAGGAATCAAAAAGGAGTTCCTCTTCCTGGTGTTTATCGATTTGGTTGATCACGACAAAATAAGGAACGCCTCTACGCTCCAGTTCCTTCAAGAATCGAAAGTTCACTTCGGACAAGACGTGATTATAGTCCATAACGTACACAAACAAATCAATCAAGTGCACTTTACTTAACGTCCGGTCGAATTCTGCATCATCCGAAGAATCAATCCCCGGTGTGTCCATGAGTGTGATCTGATTTTTGATAAAGGCATTCGGTTTATAAATATGGACAGATTCGACGACTTCTCCATTTTTGGATAACTGTTGGATCCGCTCTTCGTTTACTTCGTCGTCTTCGGTATACGTGCCATCATACATTTGATAAATGACATTTTCTTCACCAGAGCGAATCTCCACAATGTTGGCACTCGTTGGAATCGGACTGGAAGGTAAAATGGTTTCGTTCAGTAACGCATTGATCATCGAAGATTTCCCGGCTGAAAAATGCCCCGTAAAGCCAATGGTCACTTCTTTCTTCCGCCATTTTTCGTATAATTCAATGACTTTATGCTTTAACGCTTCGTGTTGGTCATGATTTAATATCTCAATTAATGGATCAAAATGAATTCGCTCGTTGGTTCGTTGATCTATCATTTCTCGTTCCCCTAGCCTTCTGTATTTCAAGCGTGATCAAAAACAGCTTGGTTTTTTCCTCGTTCTTTTGCCTGTCGCAAATGAAGGTTTGCTCGATTTAACAGTTGTTCTTTTGTTTCATTTTTCTCGTGAACGGCAATCCCATAGCTTAATGTGATCCATTCTCCATCATAATCTTCAATTGACTCCAAATTTGAATTGAAATCGTTGTTCCAGTAGGTTATTGCTTTTTCGATTTCCTGTTGGTTTGTTAAAAAGGATAATACGGCAAAATCTTCTCCACCGTATCGGAAGCTGTACCCGTCGGTTCGTGATACGGAGTGACGAAGGGTATGCCCAAAAGCTGTCAGGATATGGTCTCCAATAACATAACCATATTTCTGGTTCAGTTCATCAAAATTATCGATATCTATCAAAATGAGTGTGAATTTTCGTTCATGGGAGACTAGCTTCTCGGTCGTATTATGAAATGATCGATGGTTGTATAATCCGGTCAGCGGATCTTTCATGATGGCTTCATCAAAATGATTGATTTCAACCGGTTCGGGTTTTTGTTCTCGTGTCACAAGTAGAAGAGACGCACCGACTAGGAATAAAAGAACCATATGAAATCCAAATACCCACAGATTCCATTCATCGATGAATTGTTCATGATAAAGACCGACACCGGTAAAGCCAATCAGGATGATCGTAATCAGCACAAGGAACCCTTTTAATCGCCAATAAATCAAACCATGGATGACGACAAGCAATAAGAGTGGTGTGAATAGGCTTGTGATCCCACCTGTCAGTGAAATGAGCCATAAAAATACTACTAAATCCATTAAAATCGTTATGAGTGCAAATACATGATAAAATTTATGGAAGAATGACTTCATCCACAGAATCAATTGGATGATCAGTGAATAGATGACACCAAATCCAAGAAAGCTCAAAAACATATCCTCTTGAGCTGCCAAATAATCTAAATAGGTTGAACGATAAGCTAGAATGGCGACTCCGATCAATACAATCCAGCGTACTAATGAAAAATATTGTTCCGATTTTCGAAAATTATCGGTTTGAATCATGAGGCTCCCCTACTTTATTGAAAGTTTCTTTTTTTGGATTAATACACTAAAAAGAGGCTGAATAAACATCCAGCCCCTTGCGTTTATAAATGAATCGTTATCCCTGGTAGAACTTTCTGTTTAGCTCGATGTATTCAGTTTCTTCCTCAGGAACTTCATCCTCATGATAAATAGCCTCTACCGGGCAAACAGCTTCGCAAGCGCCACAGTCGATACAAATATCAGGATCTATATAGAACATGTCTTTTCCTTCCTCAATACAATCAACCGGACAGACTTCGACACATTCACCAGCTTTTTCATCTTTACAAGGTGATGTAATGACAAATGCCACAATAATTCCTCCTTATTCTTGTCTATGTATTTATCTTATCATTATTTTAGACGACCACCAAGTAGAAATAAACAGGTCTACGGAAATTATATGGACAGTTTCGTGAACTTGCAACACTTACAATTTATTCGCATAGCCTATGATAGAGGTTTTACTGATCATGTTGTAATTTTGGAGGGGTTAAATTGGAAATTTTCGTGCAACCAGGAATGACGTTTTACCGGTTATCCCAGTCGTTTGCAATCCCCCTGCCGATCTTGATTGCTGCCAATCGTTTTACAGACCCGAAGCAGCTAAGAGTTGGCCAACTGATTATCATTCCTGGTTATGAAACAATAGACCATATCGTTCAAGTAGGTGAAACATATGTTGAATTAGCTGACCGTTACCACGTTCCTTTAGAATTAATCCGCATGAGTAACCAATCTGAACCTGAAGATCTTCAGGTAGGTCAAACGGTACGTATTCCGGTGTTAACGAGACAGCGAATCGTTGACCCTTATACAGCTTATACGTCCGGAAAATTAGAAGATGAGCTGATGGCACTGGTTTCGCGTTACCCTTTTATTGAATTGCGGACGATTGGGACGTCCGTTCTCGGGAAGCCGATATATGAAGTTCATATGGGGACCGGAGACAAGCTAGTCCATGTGGATGGCTCGTTTCACGCAAATGAATCGATTACGACAAATGTGATCATGGCTTTCATGGATGATTATGCCCGCTCGATTGTAACCCAAGAACCAATCCGAGGCTTAGATATGAATGTGCTATTTAATACGGTCAGATTTTCATTTGTGCCGATGGTCAATCCAGATGGCGTCGATTTGGTTCAAGGCATTTTACCGCAGGATGAAGCGGTCAGAGCATCTGTCCTTCAGATCAACAACGGAAGTGACAATTTTAATCTTTGGAAGGCAAACATTCGTGGCGTTGATTTGAATAACCAATTTCCGGCAGGCTGGTCAATTGAGCAGCAACGGAAGCCAAGGTCTCCACAACCGAGAGACTTTCCGGGCTATGGACCATTAACAGAACCAGAAGCATTGACGATGTATAATCTCGCTCTCGAGCAATCGTTTGACCGTGTCTTGGCATTGCATACGCAAGGGGAAGTCATTTTTTGGGGTTATGAAGGACTTGAGCCACCGGAATCCGAACAAATCGTTGCGGAATATCAACGTGTCAGTGGATACACTCCCATTCAGTATGTAGACAGTCATGCCGGATATAAAGATTGGTTTATCCAAGATTTCAGAAGACCAGGATTTACGGTTGAATTAGGCAGGGGCACGAACCCCCTTCCACTCAGCCAGTTTGATGAAATCTATGAAGAAACGTTGGGGATCTTTTTGGCTAACCAGTATATATAGGTGATCTGGGAAATACTTTATTAGTCGTGGTGCTCACTTTTTTGTATCGAGAAGTCCATCAGTCCGTGGAGCATCATTCTGGCGACCTAAAATAATGGACCTAACAAAAAAACTCCAGTTAGAAAACGGACTAACTGGAGTTTTGATATTTCATTTACTCTATTTCTTCAAAGTAATACTTATGGAAACCGCCCATTTTACC
>CALGNY010000263.1 GCA_937958375.1 uncultured Bacillaceae bacterium | reverse complement strand
GTCGGCATCAGCCTCGGCATCGCCCCATCAGTGGATGAGTTGATCGAAAAAGTTGATGCGAGTTTGGATGCTGGGTATAAACGCGTGAAATTAAAAATCAAACCTGGTTTCGATCTCGAACCTTTGACTGCGGTCCGAAACCATTTCCCCAAGGCCAAGATCATGGCTGATGCCAATTCAGCATACACGCTCGATGATTTACTCCATTTGAAGAAACTTGATACGCTTGATTTGATGATGATCGAACAACCGTTAGCACACGACGATATTACTGATCACGCCAAACTGCAGCAAGCTTTGAATACACCGATTTGTTTAGATGAAAGCATCAATTCGTTTGAAGATGCCCGGAAGGCGATTGAGCTCAGAAGCTGCCAAGTGATCAACGTGAAAATCGGGCGTGTCGGCGGCTTGACTGAGACGAAACGAATCCATGATTTTTGTGCTACCAAAGGGATTGACGTCTGGTGTGGCGGGATGCTCGAAGCAGGTGTTGGTCGTGCACATAATATCGCGCTCACAAGCCTTTCGAATTTCACCATGCCCGGAGACACGGCCGCTTCCTCACGCTACTGGCACGAAGATATCATTTCACCGGAAGTGACGGTCGAAGATGGCGAAATCCGAGTGCCGAGCGGACCTGGGATTGGTTACGAGCTGGATCAAGATGCTGTTGAACGGATGACGGTTGGGATGAAGGTGTTTGAGTTTTAGATTGGGGTCCTTCTATTAGAAGGTTTTGCTCGCGCTTTTCAGCTCCGGTACATTTTTGCTTTTCTATTGGAAATTTTCTTTCGCTATTGGACAAAAGTATGCTGTGGTATGCTCCTATTGGACGAAATCCAAATTCTATTGGACAAAATCGGGATTCTTATGGACAAAAACGCAGTTCTTATGGAAAATAACCCGCCCTATTGGACAACTACAATCTCTATTGGAATTTCGCATGCCCTATTGGACAATTACGGACCCTATTGGAAATTTACACGCTCTATTGGACAACCCATTTAAAAAGCCTTCACTCGCAAAAGAGTGAAGGCTTCTGATTCTACTCTCCCCGTGTCGCATCCATCGCTTTAATGATGCTATTCCGAAAACCGTTTTCCT
>CALGNY010000262.1 GCA_937958375.1 uncultured Bacillaceae bacterium | reverse complement strand
GTTCCTCTATACCAAAAATTGAGATGATACCAAAACGTCATCGCGCGATTGCGGCTAATAAAAATTTATTAGCGCAACGACGCGATGAACTTTTTTAAATGCGGCTCTAGCCCTTGTGGTACAAGGATTGGTTCCATATCTAAATTATACAACATAACGTTTAAAATGGTAACTATAGCTCCAAATTGATTGCCGCATCGATCGATTAATTCGTCTTCTGAAATCGAGTTATCCACAAGTTGTAAAAATATTGTTTTAGCGTGTTCAAACATTTGATCCGGACAGTGAAAAGGAACTTCATTGCATACTTTTGATTTGATTTGTGACAAAACAGCCTTATTGATGACTTTCTGTTTATACATGTAATTAGTTACTCCAAAATCTTTGTCATCAGATATGAATACAAATCTGTATCCTTTAGCTACTGCTTCATCAACCAAATTTAAAAAATTCTCAACTTCTTTGATTGAGGCAAACAGTTCTGGTAATTCAATAATTATTAATGTCTTCTTATCAAAGCGCTTTTCCAGAATGATGTTCAACAATAAGCTTTTCACGTCTATTGGTGATAAATCTGTTCCAGTGGTAGATCGAAACTGAATCAATTGTCCAATAAATTTCTCATTGATTTCGTTTAAATATGCCTGAATGTTCCATTCGGATAATTTTTTGTTTGCATATTCTAGCTCCTCATTTAATTGTTCCCAAATTTCCGACAACTCTTGAAATAAGGGTGAATAAATCAGCTGTTCCGTCAAATCGTACTGTATGTCTTTTAATGGTGAGTTCGCAGTCACTTTGGTAAGTTGAATATTCACATCATAAGGTATGAAATAACAGTTCCAATCTTTTTTGTTGAGAGGAACGCCATCTTCAAAGATTTCCACCTCGGAATTGCGTTCGTTGAAATAACTGTTTATATGTCTCGTCAATTTATGCCATTCCAAATGTTGTTGATACAAAAGCGTCTTGTTTGCTATTTCAATTTCATATTCCTTTTCAGGAGTCACGATTTGCCAAATGTTCATAAAATCACCAACGGGTCTTCAGTTATCGTTTCCTCTTGTATCGTTTTTCCCCCGACCATGATGAGCATACGTTCATATTGTTTGTTCGTGACTCCTAAAATGCGGATGGAACCTCTCTTTGGAAGGTTGTTACGCAACGTATCAATATATTGCATCATGCTGATCCGATTCGGAAAAATTTTCACATATACGGAAAACTGGACCATACTGAATCCATTCCGTATTAAATACTTGCGAAATTGTGAATAAATTCGTCGGTCTTCGGCAGTATTCATGGGCAGGTCAAAAAATAATATCAATCGCATGATTCTATACGGCGACCCCATCTTCAGGATACACCAACAATTTGTCGTTATTTTCGTTCATCGCTTTGATGAACGATTGAACGAATAAATCAATTGCATTCAAAACAGTTTGACGCTGCCCATCAATTAAAATCTTTGAACTGAGACGACGAATCAATTGTTGTTTTGTTTCCCACGTCAAATAATCGTTTTCATCTTTGATAGTCATTGCAACCCAAAAGTCGATGACCGGTCGGAACACTTCCATGCAATCGTCCACCAAATTAAACGCATTGAATTGGTTTCGATGCCCAATCCCAAATGCCGGATGCAATCCATGTGCGACTACGCTTCGTGCCACACATGCCCTCAATACGATATATCCGTAGTTTAGAGCGGCATTGACTGGATCGACGGAACCTCTCATTCTTTGAAAACTGTCTCCAAATAGTTCATTGAAATAAAGTTTTGCGGCATGGCCTTCACGATTGGTGCGATCCTCAAACTCCACATGATTCGCCAATGTTCGGAGCCGATTCACGATGTTTTGGTCTTTTTCCAGGTATTCCAGCAATGAGGCTTGATTGCGAATTTTAATTTGGACAAATCGTTGCCACATCCTGCCTTTTGCTTCGTCACTCCAATTGATTTGTTTGTAAAGCACTCCATAAACCCGATAGTGACTGTAAAGTCCAAGTGAAAAGACATTTGGATGATGGCTTTCATCGCAAAAGATTAATAGAATGTGGTATTCTGCCAATTTGTTCATGAGGCGGCCTGTAACGACAGTACGATGATTATCGACGACGATCGTATGAATATCCGAAAGCGGGATGAGAACTTCTTGTTCGCCTTTGATAACTTTCAAATTATCCAGATAAAGCTTCATTTCTTCTGCTTCAGAAATGTAGACAACTCTCCAACTCATTAAAATACCCCTCCTCCATTATTTTTTGAGGAAGGGAGTATGTAAAATGGAAAAAGCCCCATCGAAATGGGGCTTTTGAGTTCGGGATAAACCCTTATTTTGGTAGGCCATCCCAACTTTTGGTATAGAGCGATAATTGAATCGCTACCTTTATTTTACCCCACTTCCTCAATTTTGTAAATAGTTTTTGAAATTTTCTTTTTCTATTAAATAAGTATTACCTAAAACATCTACATTATACTTGATGACATTACGGATGGTTGATGGGGCGAGAATACCTTCCTTTCGTTGAGCTTTCTTTTTCCAAACATAGTCTACTTCTATCTTGTTTTGTCTTGGATTATTATCTCCTCTGAAAATACGAAAATGTCGTTCGCCATCTTTTTCAAAGGAGAATAAGTCGTTTTTGTACAAGCTGAATTGGAATTCGTATGAATCATCTATCTTTTTGTAGCTTTTTGCTTTTTCTTCATTATATTTTTTCATATCCAGAACATAACGATTGCCATCTTTCTTGAACCAGTGATATGGGACTCCGATATACTTATATTTGCCTTCATCATTTCGATATAGATCGATTCTGACGCTTTTGATGCTTTTTAACACAACTTGATTTCTGGTTCCAGGATATTTATGTGAAATATCTAAATGTACACCAAGTCTTTCGCGATAATAGCGCAAATGTTTTACCGGAATCTTTCCATCCTTTAAAATGTAGCCATGATCTTGGTAATAGGCAGCGAATGGATTTGGTTCATTATTATAATCTTCGATGATTTTCAATAGCTTCTCCAACACATCAGGATTATGTTTGGCGACCAGGAAGTCTTCAGGGCGTTTTTTCAATTTGTCGACCAAATCCTTCGCTTTTTGACGGTCTAAATTATAGATGTCTTTGTATTTGCCGATGGTATACATTTCTCCGTCTTTTTCCCTTGTTGCATAAATGGTTTGATCGGAAATTGTACGGTTCGGCTTGCGATCCACTTTGTGCGAGTATTTCACTTTCGACTCGTAATTGCGTAAACTTCTCAGGAACTGGATGAACTTGTTATCAAACATTTCTTCTTCTGACAATATTTCGCCCGTCTCACGGTCTACAATAGCGCCCGATTCATCCATATCGAACGTTGAAAAAAAGTCAAAAATTCTCATCCTGCCAATTGCTGCGACAATGAGGGCATCGATGGCATGGTGTGCATAGGTTTCTTCACGTTCTTTGTCAAATCGTGCCCTCCTTCTTAATGCCGCTGTAAAGGAGCCTCTGATGGAGAGGACTTTCGTGTCTATATTGTTCATTTTGAAGAATGATCGGAGATTCATCGATAGACTTCTCATAGCATATCTTGTGTCCACCAAATTTCGATTGATGAATTCCCGTTGCAATTCTTCGTTATGTTTTACATCTCTCATTTCCAATAGGTAATCTTTTTTCTTCTGGCTGATACTGCCACCTTCATATAAACGGAGCACTTCCGCTCTGAATTCTTCGAATGACCGAGGACGTTTTTGCGTTTGGAAATATTGATACGGCGTCATTTGACCCTTATCTTGGTTTTCGCCATGTAGACAAACCACTTTGTTGTTTTGACTGTCGTCAAATGAAATGGAAATAGGAATGATATGATCGATTTCAAACATGTATGGATTATTGACGACGTCTTGAGCCGTGATCGATTTACCTGAATAAATCGATTTCCAATCTTGTTGTTTCAGCAATTTTAATGCGAGCATTTGTTTTGAGTTCAAATTCAGCTCAGCAAGTGATTTGACCCCGAGCAATTCAGCCATTTCTTTTTCGAACTTGCCGATTTCCCTTTGAAACTGTTTTTCTAGCAACTTTTTTTCTTCGCTGTTTTTTTCTCTGGCTGTTTCAATAACGATGGCATCAAGTTCACCATATTTTTTCCGAACGGCATTGACAATTTTGATCGCTTCACGGTGCGCTCGTTTGGCGACGGTGCTCAATATCACGGTGTCGTCAAATTTGATATTTTTTGAATTTGCTAGATTGGCATATCGTTTTTGCTCAAGTCCGAGCTCGGCAAACAATTCCATTTGGTTTTTGTTCGTATGCCATAAATCATCAAGGAGCAATTGTATGGCTTTTTTTGACAGTGAATGGTAACCTTTGAATGCGGTGGACTCTTTGAATGCATCCACCATTTTTTCTCTTGTTTCTTCATCGAAATCTTTGAACAATCGGTTCAATTGTTCTTCGCGGCGTTGATAAGATTTTTCCGCAGTCAAAATTTCCGCTATTTCATCCATCAAATCGATATCATCCAAAATCTCTTCCGGCAAATGATGGTTGTTGACGATTTTCCGAATTTCTTTGAACCCCTCAAATTTGGTGAATTCGGGCTTTCCTGTTTTCATGTTGATCCGGAAACCCCGTACATCCGTGTCTTCAGACAAACCTTTGTATTTCAAAATTTGTTTGATGGTTATATTCTTGCCTTTTTTGATCAAATTTTCAAACAGATATTTTTTGTCCTCATAAGTCAAATATTCGCCATCAAGTTGGAGTTTGTTCAAATCATTGCTTAACATATTGAAAAGATCGGCGGTTACGGACATTTTCGCGATTCGTGGTTCTTCCGGGAAATATGTACAGAACCCACGCATCTTGTTGATCATGGATATTTCTTCGATTTCTCCATGCTCATTGATAAAAAAACGTCCATATGGCGTAGGTGACTTTTCCGAACCAGGTCCTTCATAATATTCTCTGCGCGTTTTGATGAGGGAAATGATGGATTCAATGAATGCGTCATCAATTTCCGGATGGTATTGCCGTTGCATGTTTAAAATCGCATAAGCTTCTTTGGCGTAGTCCTCCGTGCGGAAACGGTTATGCGGACCGCGAATCCGTTCACCGTTTTTTCTTCTGATTAATTGCAGTTCGCAAATATACTTGTCCTTTAAAAGTTCTCTGTTTTTGGCTATTTGCGCTTTCGTCGACAGTTCATTGTCGCCGGTATTTTCGTCATCTTCAGGGTAATCCAAAGTGGTGCCACGTCTTTTTATCAAATGATAAAGTGCGGCAGCCAATTCTTCTTTGCTGACTTCTCCATAAATGGCATGATATCTTGCAAGATATGGGTCATATTTTCCGATGCCATCCAGCGGGAAACCGTATTGTTCCAACAGTTGTTTTGCTCTTTCCAAGCGGTGTACTCGTCTGCGGATCAATCGCCTCGTTCCGCGAAAACTTCTTCGTTCTTCATTCGCATTACGTTGTGCTTCTTCAAAGATCCTGACACCGGCATCGATGATTTCTCCCGTTTCATCATCGATGATTCCCCAACCGACCGAAGAGATCCCGATATCGAGGCCGAGAATTTTTGCCATATTTATACCTCCAAACGAATATTTTACATATATTTAGGTAAATTATACCATCACGATAGGTTGACAACAATGAGTATTTCTGCCAAATTTTGTATAACTTTCAACAAGTCTTTAAATTTAAATGACAACTCCCTT
>CALGNY010000261.1 GCA_937958375.1 uncultured Bacillaceae bacterium | reverse complement strand
GACTTTCGTGAAATAAATGGTCCCGTCATCGGGATAAATGCGACCTTCGCGAAAACAAATGGTCCCATCGTCATACTAAATGCGCCCTCCTCGGAAATAAATGGTCCCATCGCCAGACTTTATGCACCCTCCACGCAATTAAATGGTCCCTTGGTGAAGGTTTATGTGCTCGTCAGTAACATATATACGCCCTTGATTGAAATATATAGTCCAAACAAGAATTAGATTCTGATTCTTGACGTAGGTCAAGGTTTCATTCTAGAAACCCTTATATACTTAAGATGAACCAAAAAACAAAGGGGAGATCAAAATGAAAACAGCGAAATTTCAATTGGAAACGTTAACTTGTCCATCTTGTATTAAAAAAATCGAAGGAAATCTAGGAAAATTGGATGGGGTGAAAGAAGCGAAAGTGCTTTTCAACTCCAGTAAAGTTAAAGCTACCTTTGACGAAAGCAAGGTAAGTAAGGAAGAACTAGAGAAAACGATTACGAAGCTTGGCTATCCAGTATTGTCTGCTTCTTAAAAACCAGAAGAAAAAGGGGCTAGCCAAATGGAAAAGGTTCTTTTCAATATTTCTCCTCTCACTTGCGAGAATTGTGCAAGTGAGATGGAGATCATGTTAGTCAACCAGAACGGAATCCGGTCGGGGAAAGTATTTAATAACCTGGGTAAAGTCTGGTGTAGTTACGATGAGACGCAGATTCAACCTGAAAAAATTGAACAGCTGATCAATAATCAAGTCAGCCAATGGTAGATTAAAATCTGATTTTAAAATGAAAGGATGCGTTACCCATGATTCGATGGATCCAGACAAAAACGACACAAATCACGTTTACGGCCGGTGCATTATTGATCGTTGCACTTGTCGCTCATTTTGTCGAAATGAACGCCTTAAAGCAAGGTGCTTTAATCACCGCGACAATTGTGGCTGGTGTGCCGATTGCGATTAAAGCGATTCAAGCATTACGGATGAAAGCATTCAGTATCGAATTGCTTGTCACGATTGCCGTGACAGCTGCATTATTTATTGGAGAATATGTTGAATCGGCTGCCGTCACCTTCTTATTCTTGTTTGGTGCTTATTTAGAGGCCAGAACGTTGAATAAAACGAGAGCTTCCTTAAGGGAGTTAACCGAACTGGCACCAGAGGAAGCCTCTGTTCATCGGGATGGCGAGTGGGTGACCGTACCCGTAGAAGAAGTGGAAGCGGGCGAAAAAGTCATCGTACGTTCAGGGGGGAAAATACCGGTAGATGGTCGAATCATAACTGATGAAGCAACGATTAATGAAGCGGCGATTACAGGGGAATCCGTTCCAGTCGGAAAAAAGGTTGATGACGAAGTTTTCAGTGGGACTATCATCGATTCGGGATACCTAGAAATGATTGCTGAAAAAGTAGGAGAAGATACGACATTTGCAAAAATTATCGAACTTGTTGAAGAAGCACAAGAATCCAAATCGAAAACGCAACGTTTCTTAGATCAGTTCGCGAATATTTATACGCCTTCCGTTGTCGTCTTATCGATTCTCGTCTATCTCATCACAAGAGATATTCATTTGGCGATTATTTTCTTGGTCATCGCTTGTCCGGGTGCACTGGTCATTGGCGCACCTGTTTCAAACGTAGCCGGAATCGGTAATGGAGCGAAGCGGGGCGTCTTGATTAAAGGTGGCGACGTGATGGACCGCTTATCAAAAGTAGATACAATTGTTTTTGATAAGACGGGAACACTCACACGTGGAAAACCAGAAGTCACTGATTTCAAGGTGTTTGGCGGAGAAGATTCACATTTGTTACTGAAACAGATTGCCCAAGCCGAGATGGCCTCTGAGCACCACCTTGGAAAAACCATTGTGAAACATGCAAGGGAATCAGGAATTTTGCTCGATGGAAATGCGCGTGACGTAGAAGTGGTCAAAGGTCATGGTCTTCGAAGTGTAGTGGATGGTCAAAGATTCAGTATCGGAAACGCCACACTAATGGATCTCGATGATGTTAATATATCAGAAGAAATGAACAACTATGCGATTCAGCAACAAAAGAAAGGGAATACAGCAATCTTTGCAGCGAAAGACGGTGAGCTTGTCGCGATTATATCCATTGCTGACCAGATCCGTGAAGATGCAGTTGCTGCTTTACAAGATTTACGTGAACACGGTGTTAAAAATATGGTCATGCTGACAGGCGATAATGCACACACAGCAAAATTAGTGGCTGATCAGCTTGGATTAGACGAGTTTCATGCAGAACAATTACCAGCGGACAAGGTGGCATTTATTGAAAAACTTCAGAACGATGGCCATAAAGTTGCGATGATCGGTGATGGGATCAACGATGCACCGTCCATTGCGAAAGCAGATATCGGCTTAGCGATGGGAGAAGGCGGAACCGACGTCTCCATGGAAACTGCGGATGTTGTCTTGATGGCGGATAAACTTAAACAGTTTTCTCATGCCTTTGCACTTGCAAAAGCAACGGTCCGAAATATGAAACAGAACATGTACTTCGCTGTCGGAACGGTATTTTTACTCCTAATTGGTGTCCTGGCCGGTACCATTCATCTAGCTTCAGGTATGTTCATCCACGAAGCCAGCGTGCTGATTGTCATCTTAAACGGAATGCGACTCATCCGCTTCAATACTAGAAAAAAATCAGATCAACCCGCACCAATCCCAGCAACAACTTAATAAAAGACGCATCCTTTCAACCTATTTCATACCAATGCCGAATGGAGCATTGGTATGATTTTTTGAAAGGACCATTTATTTGGTCGGAGGGAACATAAATACCACCGACGGGCGCATAAATCCCATTGTAGGTCACATATAATTCTCCAACGAGCGCATAAATCCCCTCTTAGGTCACATATAATCCTCTGGAGGGCGCAATTATTCTCGCTTCGGCACCATATATTGCGGAGAAGGTTGCATATTTCATCGTGTAGGACCAAATATCTCGGCCATGGTCACATATCTCAAGGTGCCGGTTGCATATTTCACCGTGCCAGGCCTATATATTGCAGGCAAAGTAACATATCTCATCGTCTCGGTCACATATAACGCCGACGAGGTCGCATATCTCAAGGTGCCGGTCACATGCCTTCCATATCCGGTCACATCAAATTTTGCGAAGAGAAGAGCATCCAATTCTCATAACACCCGCATACCCACAACAATCAAAGTAAAGAATCACGCTATATTTACCTACTAAAATAGCTGAAAACCATGATGTTTCGACAAATCACATCCATTGACCTGATGACGAATCTAATTGATGATGGAATTAGGGAAACTTGCGCAAAAAAGGAGGGAAAAGGATGTCAGAGGAACCTGCCAAATACGAAGTTGAACGCCATCATACGTGTCACCCAAGCGGTTCTCAAAAGGGCTGTGTAGCACAAGTGCCGATTTTCAATCATTTAGCTCCAGAGCAATTGGATGAAATCATGCAGGTGGTCCGCTCCGTTTCATTCGATAGGGGAGAGACGATCTTTCATGCGGGGGATTGGTCAGACACGTTATATATTATCCACAAAGGGAAGGTGAAGATTTACCGGCTTGCTGAATCCGGGAAAGAACAGATGCTGACTGTTTTATACCCGGGAGATTTCACAGGTGAGTATGCCTTATTCAATGAATCTACGCATCACGATTATGCAGAAGCGATGGAGTCATCACAGGTTTGTATGATCAAGCGGGAAGATCTTCAAAATTTCCTGACGAACTACCCGTCGATTTCATTAAAAATGTTAGCTGAATTCTCTAGAAGACTGGAGCAATCGGAAACACAAACAACTACTTTCGCGACAGAAAAAGTTGAAACAAGAATCGCTCTTTACTTAATGGAGTTAGCCAATAAACACGGTGGGGATACAGTCGAATTGCCGATGAGCCGAGCAGATTTAGCATCCTATTTAGGTACTTCCCCGGAGACAATCAGCAGAAGATTGGCTGATTTAGAAGATCGAAAGCTAATTCGACAACATTCACGTTCGAACATTGAAATCTTAGACGGGGATCGCTTGTTACTTGTGTGAAGCTGATCATATGGTCAAACAAAAGAAGTGCAGGAGTTTTGTTTTCTGATAGTCAACAAAGCTCGTGCACTTCACTTTTTAAGAAATAACTCATAGACCTCCAACATATCCGATAAGAAAAATAATCGAAAACGTCCAATGGTGGATAGCTGCTACTTTCATCGCTGCAAGCTCCTCAGACCTACTTGCACTGCTTCGGAAAGAATGGATCAGTTTGGCGGCGAGAGGAAGTGCCAGTAAAGAGAAGATCACCGTCCATGGCAGTAGCCCCATCCATACAATTCCAATCATCGAAACATATCCGATTGCCAACAACAACGATAATAACTTTACTGCGTTATTTTTGCCCAACAATATGGGAATCGTGACCCGATGACCACGGTCTTTTTTTATATCACGGATATTGTTGGTCATAATCATTGTCGAAATCATCAAAGCAAATGGTAGCGAAATCAATAAAGCTTCCAAACGAATTAAATGGCCCTGGATGAGTAGAGAAACAAATAGAGGAGCCGGTCCCATAAACAGAAAGGCGATAGCCTCACCTAAAGCGATGGAGGATAGGGGGCGTGGACCTCCCGAATATAGCCAACCCGCAGTGATTCCAGCGATTCCAATAAGTATAATCCATGGCGTGGTCATCATTCCTAACCATAATCCAATCAGTGAAGCTGCAAGCAACATGCCACCGGCGACTTTTGGCAGGGAGGCGTGACAGGGACCGTGCGAAATGCCAGACTCAAATGGTTGAACCCATTTATCAAAATCCTGACCGCGCTTAAAATCATAGTAGTCATTCAACATATTGATGGCCGCTTGCACGAGAAGGATGGCGATCAGAAAAACGATGAACCAAATGAAGTTAAATGAACCGTATGAAAATGCCAAAATAGCCCCTGCCGTAGCAGGAGCAATCGTGCCTGTGAAAGTTAGAGGGCGAAACAGATGAAACCAAGAATGACGATACTGAAATAGATTGGTCGACTGCTTCACTGACAATTCCATAAGATTCATCCTCTCAATCTTTGTTTAGATTGGTTTGATTAAATTTGAAGCATCAAAGCGATGATCCCCAAAAAGCCAACGACTTCAACACTGGCAACGACAGCCGTGAAACGAAAAGCACGATTGAGTGGCGTGCACATATTTTTTTCTGCCAGATTCCAAATCGTGTCGTCGGATAAAACGTCCATCGTTTTTTTGAATCCCACTAAGGAGCCCCAAAGGAGAACGAAAATCGCAAGGAGGAAAGCTGCGGTAAACTTCTGACCATACAGTGTTGTGTATAAATCACTCCATTGATCAATCGGACCGAGCACCGTTCCGAGTAAAACTCCCGTGAAAATAACACCTAATCCCTCTATAATAAAAAGCCAATGCGTATGTTTCATTAAGGCCGTCAAAAAATTTCGCTGTTCAGTCCGGTTTAAAGTGTTTGAAGCGGGATAAACCGCCCAACCTACAAACATCACTCCACCGACCCAAAGAATTGCGATGACAATATGCAACCAGAGAACCGTTTGATACATCGTCCATCCCATTTGAGTCCCCTCCATCCAGTCCTATGACTTCCACTTTCATTTTATCAAGAGCATTTTTATCTCACCTTGACCTACGTCAAGAATACGTAAATCCTTTGAAAAAATCTGTGATTAATCGCACAAAACTGTGGATGGAAAAGAACATCATTTGTCGGGTGATGAGGGGCATTAATTGAATTGAGAAGAAATTGCCGAACGATGGACTGAGGGGGCTTCTCGGTGCATCGAGTGCTCAAAAATAGAATCTCAACGCCCTGACAAGGCTTCTCACTGCATTGAGCAATCAAAAATCGGCTCTCAACGCACTGACAATCAAAAGACAAATAAAAAACTGCACCCGTCATAGGTACAGTTTTGAAAAACTAGATCAACACTTCAATTTCTTGTTGTTCGCGTAGTTCATCAATAAGCTGTTGTTGTTGTTCAGATGCTTTTTGGGTTTGAAGCTGTTGTTCCAATTGAGGCTTGATCGTTTCAAATTCCTCAGCTTCTTGCTCCATTTCTTCTGCTTGTGCTGTGTAATTATCATAAGCTTCTTGAAGCTCTTCTTCTGTCACTTCAGCTTCTTCTACGTTCTCTTCCATGAATTGCGTAATAACCATGTTGCGACGGATGTCGTTTCTGATCTCTTCTTCAGTTACGTCATTTTCCTCGAAGATCTCGTCCACATTATCCGTTTCATATTGTTCTTTTAATTGGGAAACCAAATTGTCGTACTCTTGGTTAATTTCTTCTTCTGATGGGTCAATTCCGTCTTCTTCAGCACTTTGCTCAATCACATAAGTGTTGATGAGTTGATCCAGTGCTGTCTGTTGAATTTCTTCTTGACTATCAGCTACATTCATGCCGAACTGCTGATATTGTTGTTGGATCGCGTTAATGTTCAATGCTAATTCTTCATTTGAAATTTCTGTTCCGTTGACCGTTGCAACGACATCAGGAAAATCTCCCGCTTCCGCTTCTTCTATTTCAGGTTGTTCTGCATTTTCACCTTCATCATTTTCACTTTCTCCACTGTTTTCTCCTTGTTCTGTGGAGTCGGTATTCTCCTCGTTATCCCCATTGTCACCACCGCAAGCAACTGCTACGACTGCAAGAAGCAACAACACGCTGATGAGAAACCATTTCTTCATATAAAAAATCCTTCCTTTGTGTATGATTATTGACGGTACGCCCTGAATTTTAGCACAGGCACACAGGCAGATACAAGCTATACCAATTTTTGAAATTAAAATGTAATATTATGTTTTGCTTGCTTTTTAAAATGATCCGTTGTAAAGTAGTATTTGAACGAAATAATTTGATTCATTGTTTACTTGGGTGGCCTCTTTTAAGGAAGTCAAAGTAACAAGATCCAATTGTTTTGTAGTAAGTTATAAGGAGGTCATTCAAAATGACAGGTACAGTAAAATGGTTTAACTCAGAAAAAGGTTTTGGATTCATCGAGCGCGAAGATGGCGACGATGTATTCGTACACTTCTCAGCAATCCAAGCTGAAGGTTTCAAAACTTTAGAAGAAGGTCAAACAGTAGAGTTCGAAATCGTTGAAGGCGATCGCGGACCACAAGCAGCTAACGTAGTTGCTCAGTAATGACATTCCAAGGGTGTACGCTTTAGCGTGCACCTTTTTATATGCAAAAAAGCTCTCCATCCGGTTTTGGGTGGAGAGCTTTTTTTGGTTCATTGGTAACTTAGTAAGGGTCGGCGTCATGACCTTTTTCTTGAGCATCTTTCGTTGCTTCATCCGCGGAAGTGTTTCCTAATGGGCCACGGTTGGAATCATCTTTCATGTGTTTTGCGTTTTCCAACCCTTCGCGTAAACGTCTTCCGTATTCTTCATCGGCATCATCGGCAAGCTCCATCCAACGGTCTTGGATTCGCTGGTCACATTTGGCCAAATCGTTGACCAAGTTCGAGATCAGCTCTGCTTTTTCCCATTCCTCAAACTGTCTGAACGTTTCACCAGCTTGCTTGGTGTTATCGTGACGATCGATGGATTCCCGGGTCAACTCGCCTTCAACGCGAGGCTTGTGTTCTTTGCCGTAGGGTTCAGCTTCTTCATACCCACCGATAATGGAAGGCTCATAGTTAATCGCCGGATTTTTTCCTGGTTTACGATCAACCTCATAGCGCATTTCGCCACCTTCTTGGTTGGTGTTGACTTGTTTCTTTGCCCGGTTGATCGGAAGCTGCAAATAATTTCCGCCTACACGGTATCTCTGGGTATCCGAGTAAGAAAACGTACGGCCCTGTAGCATCTTGTCGTCGGAGAAATCGAGCCCATCGACTAACACGCCTGTCCCAAAAGCCGCTTGTTCCACTTCTGAGAAATAATCTTCCGGATTTTTGTCGAGTACCATTCGTCCGACAGGTAACCATGGGAATTGGTCTTCAGGCCAAAGTTTGGTGTCATCTAATGGGTCAAAGTCCAATTCTGGATGTTCGCCATCTTCCATAATCTGAACAAACAGCTCCCACTCTGGGTAGTCACCTCGTTCAATCGCCTCATATAAGTCTTGCGTTGCATGGTTAAAGTTTTTTCCTTGGATTTCTTCTGCTTCTTTTTGGGTCAAATTTTTGATGCCTTGTTTTGGTTCCCAATGATATTTAACAAGAACGGCTTCACCTTTGTCATTGACCATTTTGTAGGTGTTTACTCCAGAGCCTTGCATCTGTCGGTAGTTCGCCGGAATTCCCCAAGGAGAATAAATGAACGTCACCATATGGAATGACTCTGGTGAACTGGCACAGAAATCAAAGAATCGCTCAGGATCTTGAATATTCGTGATCGGGTCTGGTTTGAACGCATGAATCATATCAGGGAATTTCATTGCATCCCGGATGAAGAAGATTTTGATATTATTCCCGACCAAGTCCCAGTTTCCGTCTTCTGTGTAAAACTTCACAGCAAATCCGCGTGGGTCACGTAGTGTTTCTGGGGAGTGTGTGCCGTGGATCACTGTAGAAAAACGAACGAATACAGGTGTTCGTTTGCCTTCTTCCTGGAATAATTTTGCGCGTGTATATTTTGACGAGGGTTCATCACCGATTTTCCCATAGGCTTCAAAATAACCGTGTGCACCGGCACCTCTTCCATGCACGACACGCTCAGGTACGCGTTCGCGGTCAAAGTGACTAATTTTCTCAATGTAGTCGTAGTTCTCTAATGTACCTGGTCCTCGATTGCCAACCGTCCGTATGTTTTGGTTTTGTGTGACCGGATGTCCCTGCCGGTTGGTCAGTCGCTCCTCATTCGTTTCCTGCTTCTTGGATTGATCGTCAGCCATGTAATCCTCCTCTAAAAATATTTCTCATCCACAAGACAGTAGAAGGGCTATATGTATCCTTTCCCGCCTTGGAATGATTTAATCGTGTTCACCACAAAATTTTGTTTTATTTGAAGGAAGTTGATCGTTCATTTATGCTTGAACTAAACCACATAAGGGAATAAAAGAACATAATCAAACAAAGGAGTGTTGAATGATGGGTAATGAATTGTTTACGACCAAAGCAACGGCTAAAGGTGGTCGGAATGGCCGCGTCAAATCAGATGACGGGATTATCGATCTGAATATTGTCATGCCGACGGAAAATACGGACGAGACCGGAACCAACCCAGAGCAGCTTTTCGCAGCCGCTTATTCCGCTTGTTATGACGGTGCGGTGAACCTCGTTGCAAAACAGAAGAATAAAAACATCGACACGACAACGACTGCAGAAGTTAAATTTTTGAAGGACGGCGATAGTGGATTTAAAATCGCTGCAAAATTAATCACTGAATTTAACGGCGTTTCACAAGATGAAGCAGAAGAATTGATGAAAGAAGCACACCAAGTTTGTCCATATTCCAAAGCGACCAGAGGGAATGTAGACGTTGAATTGGAAGCTAAATCAAACGAATCCTAATCAAATATGAATCGTGTTAGTTAACAAGCGACTCAGGAAATAGAAAACGTTTGAAAGCGATGGGGCAAGTGTATCTGAAAAGGTTCACGACGCGATTCGCTCAAGACGGTTCTCTTCCTGAGTCTTGTTTTTGATTATGAACATTAAACAATCGTTTGTTTGATCGAATCCTGAGTTGAAGGTGATTAAATGTATGAAGACATTTTAAAACAAACGAATCATCGAACGACCGATTATCCGAATGGACCATGGATCGCGAGTCAGCTATGGAAACACCTGTTGTTCATCAATTATCCTGTCGATGAGCATACCGTGGGAAAAATCATTCCGGAAGGCTTAGAGGTAGATACATTTGACGGGAAAGCGTGGATTACTGTTTTGCCTTTCAAAATTGAAAACTTTACGGTACGGAGAATTCCATTGAAAGGGATCGATCAATTTTTGGAACTCAACGTGCGAACGTATGTGAGGCGGAATGGAAAGCCGGGTGTATATTTTTTCAGCTTGGATGCCGAAAAAATAATGGCTGTTTTGGGTGCCCGTTTTGCTACATTACCTTATTATTATGCAGAAATGGAAATGACGAAGGGAAGAAACAGTGGAACATATCATTATCTCAGTCGGAGGAAATCAAATCGGCAAGTCGTTTTTGAGGCAACGTTTCGACCGTCTGAAAAAACACATGTGGCCGAAAAGGGGAGTTTGACGAAATGGTTGGCCGATCGTTATTTTCTGTTTTCTGAGTGTGGAAAGAGCATTTTTGAAGGTCCGATTCACCACCGAGCTTGGCGTGTGGCTGAGGTAGACGTCGAACTGAAGCAAAATCAGATGCTCCCGACCATGGTGAACGATGCGATCCTCGGTGAACCCTACTGTTTTTATGCGTATCAAAAACGAGCGCTTTTTTGGCCATTTAAAAATACGTGATAGAAAAAGGAGAGGGGGGACGAATGAATTTCATACGTCCTCACCTCTCCAAGTCAGGTTACTGATCCTCGTTTTTCAATAACCAGCCCCATGCCTCGTCGACTTCATCTTTTTTGAAATGTTTTGCTTTTACACCTGGAAGAATCGAGCCGATATTCGTTGCGGCTTGAATCCAATTCTTGTCGCTGATGATCGCGAACTTTTGAAATTGGTTCCACCGTTTTCCGTCGAACTTCATGCCTTTTAACGTTCCTTTGAATGTCGTACTTTCGACTTCATTCATATAGGCAATCACGTTAAAGGGTTCGTCATCGCCAAAGTGTTCGTCCACATATTCTTCGATTTTTTTGGCATCTTCTTCGTCTACCGTACCTTCAATCCCTAAAGCAATTGTTCGTTCGTCCCTACTTGGTAAAAATGTGAACATGGCCAGAGCCTCCTATCGCTCGCTACCCTTTATTTTAGTATCATTTTATTGTGAAAATCTTGTTTATCGATTCCCTGAATGGATTTTTTTGAAACCGAACAAAAAAGGACCACTCAGCAATAATCTGAATGGTCCCAAAACCTTTATTCGATTATCTCAATTTTGACTTCCTTAACCCCATAGCGGACTGCTTCGTCATGGTTCGGGATAAAAAGATCAATTCGATTTCCTTTGATGGCCGATCCCGTATCTCCTGCGATTGCTGTTCCGTATCCTTCTACCCAAACTTTCGAACCAAGCGGTATCACATTCGGGTCGACGGCAATGACTTTCTGATTCGGATTCGCCCGTAAGTCAATTCCGGTATACGTTACACCGCTGCATCCATCGCAATACGCTGTATAGGCTGTCGCAGTAACATACATGGTCTGGTTACTGGATTGACTTGCGTTAGCTTGTACAATTTTACCTTTTTCTTGTTTCTTCGTTTGTTGCGCTTGTTTGGTTTCCTGGTTGGAACTTTTCTCCGGTTTGCTTTCAGTTTCTGATTTTGGTTTCACCGCAACAGGTTTCTCTTGGGCAACCTCATCTCCGGTATATTGCAGAATCTGTGGATTCTTTTTATCTTGGATATCTAATTCGGCAATAGTATGTTCTTGAATGGGTGTTTTAACTGTATCGGCATGTACACTCGATTCACGGCTTGCTTGATCGTTGAGTCCTTCCAAAATGGCAAAACCGAAAAGAACAAAACAGATGGCGATAATTCCGATTAAGCCCAATTTGTTTTTGAACACGTTGTTCATCAAACCCCTCCGTATATTGTAATGGTGGCTTTTTACGCCTTGGTCATTCACTGACCGATTCGCTCGAAAGCCATCCCTAATTTTCAAATCACAACTCGCATTCTATCAGACGTAGGCTACAGGCTCGTTTCAATCACTGAACAGCTCTATAACAATCTCTTAACAGGTGCTGTAATGAAACGAAATAGTCTGAAAGAAAGGCCTATTTGATAGAAAATCGTTTAGGTTGAGAATCAGGGAAACAATCTCGCGTAGTCCCATCCTTTCCAACTAAATAGATTTTTAAAAGTCAAAAAGTTGACTATTATGCTTATAATCGTTTTAAAATGGTAGATAGGTTGTTTTTGACGTGTGATAATGGGTGAGATAGAGAGGGGTTCGTATCTTTGAAAATCGTATTGATTAACGGAAGCATTGTCGGTGAAAAACCGAAAGTGCTATTAAAATTGATAGAAAATTATATGGAAGAAGGGAACCATCCGTATCAAATAGATTACTTGCAGTTGGATCAGTTATCTCTTGAGCTGGCAGATGGTCGTGCGTCCGAACAATATAATGAGGATACCCAAAAAGCCATCTCGAAAATGGAAGAATCGGATGGGTACATAATCGCAACACCAATTTTTCAAGGGTCCATTCCAGGCGCATTGAAGAATTTATTTGACTTGATTTCGCCAAACACAATGCGATATAAACCTGTTTCGGTTGTCGCGAATGGGGGAACATTCCAACACCATTTGGTCGTAGAAAATCAATTGAAACCCATTTTGGATTATTTCCGATCGTTTGTGACGCCAAATTACGTATACACGCATAGTGAACATTTTTCTCCGGCGAATGAAATGATCAGTGAAGACGTAGCGAGCCGACTACAAGAAATGATCCGGATTTTTGATTTATATATGAAAATGAGTGAAGAAGCCCGAAAAGGGAATGAACTGCATTCGGAATTTTGACGAAGAAAAACCAGCCATGAAAGGAGACCATGGCTGGTTTTTTGATGAAGAAGTGTTAGTTGTTGAACATCTCATTGATTTCTTGAACGACTTCGTGAGCATTTTTTCCACTGCAATTGATTACAGGTGCTTGTGTAGTCGTTTCACTCATACCCATCACATTCTGTTCTTGACCTGAAACGCAATAACAGTCACAATCCTGTGTCTGCTCAGCATCCAATGAGACAACTTCATGACCACTTTGCTGTAACGCGCGTTTCACATTGGTTAGCGTATCTTCCACCGCAATTCTTGCCATTCATTTCACCTCCAACAATCCAACGTTATTATTGGAAAGTCTGGATGAAATTATGCGTGATTTTGGGATTTTTTAAAGAAAGGGGTTGGTTGAGCGCTCGCTCAACGCCCGTTACGCTGGAATCCTCGAAATAGCGGTAGTTGAGCACTCGCTCAATGCCCGCAAAATAGGAATACTCGAAATAGCAGTAGTTGAGCGGATGCTCAATGCCCGCAAAATAGCAATGCTCGAAATAGCGGTAGTTGAGCGCTCGCTCAACTACCGCAAACTAGGAATGATTGAAATAGCGGTGGTTGAGCGGCTGCTCAATGCCCGCAAAATAGGAATGATCGAAATAACGGTAGTTGAGCACTCGCTCAATGCCCGCAAAATAGCGATGCTCGAAATAGCGGTAGTTGAGCACTCACTCACCACCTTCAACATAGCAATCACCGAAATAAATCCTATTTCCCATGAAAGTCCGGCTTACGTTTTTCCATGAAAGCTTTAATGCCTTCTTGGTGGTCTTCGGTTTGACGCATTTCGATTTGTCCGGAAGTTTCTTGAGCTAAATAAGCTTCCAGTTTGCCTAGGTTTTCTTCCTGATAAATTTTCTTCGTTTGGATCATTGCCAGCAACGGTGAGTGGGATAATTTTTCTACGTGTTGATTGACCGCTGATTGGAGGTCATCGGTCGTCGAATCAACGAGCCCTAACTGTTTGGCTTCC
>CALGNY010000260.1 GCA_937958375.1 uncultured Bacillaceae bacterium | reverse complement strand
GTTTCCTGAACTAAATCTTCAGCCGTATGATGATTTTTTGAAAGGGAGAAAAGATAACGATATAGGTCATTTATATAATGTTCGTATATATCGTCAATTTCCATATTTGCTCCCCCTTTCACTGAATCAACGGTTGAATGATTAAAAAAGTTGCAGTTGTCATAAAGATATCTTATCATTTGTAAAAATCGTCGTTATGTTTCATGTTTGACAAAATACCTTAAGGGGTATATAGTGAACATGTGCTCGATGACATAAATGTCTTTAAATAATCATAAAAAGTGGAGGGAAGTCGCAATGGAATATGATGACAAAGTAAAGAATAGAATTAAACGGTTAGAGGGTCAGTTACGTGGCGCCCTCCGGATGATGGAAGAGGGAGCTGATTGTCGGGAAGTAATCACCCAGCTTTCAGCAAGCCGTACGGCGATCGACCGTGCAATCGGGTTAATCGTCAGCAACAATTTGATTGAATGTGTGCGAGAAGCGGAAGAGAACGGTGAGAATTCAGATGACAAAGTGAAGGAAGCCGTCAATTTATTGGTTAAGAGTCGATAGGAAAATAAGTTCTATTTTCCTTGTTGACTTCTTTTCTTTTGTCGTGTATTATACCCCTAAGGGTATTTTGGATAAATAATAATTTAACAGGAGGAATTCAAATGAATATTGAAAAGACATTAGATGCCAAAGGACTTGCATGCCCAATGCCAATCGTAAGAACGAAAAAAACGATTGGTGACATTGAAAGTGGTCAAATTCTTGAGGTCCAAGCAACAGATGCGGGATCGAAAAGTGATTTGACTGCGTGGTGCAAATCTTCTGGCCATGAGCTAGTCGACATGAAAGAAGACGACGGCGTATTTTATTTCTATATCAAGAAGGCATAAATTTTTTTGGTTTATCATATACCTATACGGGTATGTGTATATAAAAGTGGAGAGCGAAGCATTACATTTCGCTCTCCACTCCATTTCAAAAGCAGGGGGAAGAAAAAATGTCAGAAAAGAAATCAACGAATATCATCCTATTTAGTGGTGATTACGATAAAGTCATGGCTGCCTATATCATCGCAAATGGCGCAGCTGCCTATGATCATGACGTAACGATTTTCCACACGTTCTGGGGATTGAACACGTTGCGTAAAGATGAAAAGGTACAGCCAAAGAAATCAACGATGGAAAAAATGTTTGCGAAAATGATGCCTCGTGGGGCAGAGAAGATGCCAATTTCAAACATGCAATTTCTTGGAATGGGTCCGAAAATGATCAAGAAAGTCATGAAAAAGCACAATGCGATGCCTGTTTCTGATTTGGTTGAGTTGGCGAAAGAGCAGGATATCACATTGTTGGCTTGTACGATGACTATGGATCTTTTAGGTTTGAAAAAAGAAGAATTGATGGATGGAATCGAATATGGTGGCGTGGCAGCCTATATCGCTGAAGGAGAGAATGGCGCCGTTAACCTATTTATTTAATTGGAGGAATGCATAATGAAAACAATTGACGCAAAAACGGTACAAGAAAAACTAGAAAATGGGGAACAATTGAATTTGATTGATGTGCGTGAAGCGGATGAAGTGGAAGCAGGAAAAATACCTGGTGTGGTACACATTCCACTAGGCTTGATTGAATTCCGCGAGCATGAATTGGATAAAAACGAGGAATATATTATGGTATGCCGCTCTGGCGGACGTAGTGGGCGAGCGACCCAATACCTTGAAAGCAAAGGTTACAACGTCACCAATATGACTGGTGGTATGTTGGACTGGGAAGGTTCAGTCGAATAATCAATGGAGGGATCTACAATGACAGAAATTAAAGCGGATCACGTATTGGACAGTAAAGGGTTGGCTTGTCCGATGCCTGTTGTTAAAACGCGAAAAGAAATTGATAAGCTGGATTCTGGAAAAGTATTGTTGGTAGAAGCGACCGATCCGGGCTCCAAAGCAGACTTGAAAGCATGGTCTGAGCGTGGCGGTCACCAGTACCTTGGCGTTGTGGAAGATGGCGATGTGATTAAGCATTATATTCGTAAAGCGTCTGAGGAAGAGGCCAATGAAGAAACAACTCATGAAAATAAAGTTAACAATGAACAGTTAAAAGAAAAGCTTGCATCTGGTGACGTGACGTTAGTGGATGTACGTGAACCAGCTGAATATGCGTTCGGCCATATTCCGAATGCCATTTCAATTCCGTTTGGTGAATTGGAAGCGCGTTTGGATGAATTGAACAAAGATCAAGAAGTTTATGTGGTGTGCCGGACGGGGAATCGTAGTGATCTGGCGGCACAACTTTTAGATGAAAAAGGGTTTGAAAAAGTTTATAATGTCGTGCCGGGTATGAGTACTTGGGATGGCGACGTGGATAGTGAACAATCAAAGTAGAGCTCGTCATTAGACGGGTTTTCATTTTAACAACTATAATACCATAGGGGGTAATTTTAATGCCTATTCAAACAGTGAATGTAAAAGATGTAGCGAAAAAATTATTGAACAAAGAAGAGCTATTTATCCTCGATGTTCGCAATGAAGAAGACTTTGAGGATTGGAAAATCGAAGGCGATAGTTTTGAGTATTTGAATAAGCCTTATTTTGATCTGATCGATGGGGTTGATCCGATCAAAGATCAACTACCGAAAGATAAAGATATTGTCATCGTTTGTGCAAAAGGTGGATCTTCTCAATTTGTCGGTGAGATGCTAGTCGAAGAAGGTTTTGAAAATGTTTATTCCCTCGAAGGCGGTATGAAAGCTTGGAGTGAACATCTGGAGCCTGTGAAAATTGCAGATCTTACCGACGGCGGTGAGCTTTATCAATTCGTCCGTCTCGGGAAAGGTTGCTTATCTTATATGATTATTTCCGGTGAGGAAGCGGCAACCATTGATGCGGTACGGATGACCGATGTGTTTATTGATTTTGCGAAAGAAAAAGGAGCAAAAATCACGCACGCATTGGATACGCACCTTCACGCAGACCATATTTCTGGTGGACGTCGCTTGGCTAAAGAAACGGGTGCAACGTACTGGTTACCACCAAAAGACGCAACCGAAGTTCAATTTGATTATCAACCATTAAATGATGAGGAAGTTATTCAGGTTGGTTCATCAAATATTCACGTTCATGCGTTATACTCACCAGGACACACCATTGGATCGACGTCATTTATCGTGGATGATCAATACTTGATGTCAGGTGATATCTTGTTCGTCGATTCCATCGGTCGACCAGACTTGGCAGGTAAGGCAGAAGATTGGGTCGCGGATTTACGTGAAACACTGTACCGTCGTTATAAAGAAGTTTCTTCTGACTTGTACGTCTTGCCAGCACATTTCATGAACAACAGCGAAATGAATGAAGACGGTTCTGTCGGTGAGAAGCTTGGAAATCTGTATCAAGAAAATCACGGATTGAATGTGGAAGATGAAGATGAATTCCGTCGCATGGTCACGGAAAATCTACCACCTCAACCGAATTCCCACCAAGAAATTCGTGAAACCAATATGGGTAAAATTTCACCTGAAGATGACAAGCAACGTGAAATGGAAATTGGCCCGAACCGTTGTGCCATTAAATAAACCAGTTGAATCGAAGGATTAAGGATCAATCCTTAATCCTTCAATTTTTTTAGCAGAGGAGGTAACCAACTTGGAATATAGCTTCTTATTCATCGTACTCATCTTTCTAATCGGATTTATTGGTTCATTTATTTCCGGCATGGTCGGGATTGGCGGTTCAATCATTAAATATCCAATGCTCCTATATATTCCATCGATGTTGGGGTTTGCAGCTTTTACGGCGCATGAAGTATCTGGAATCAGTGCGATTCAAGTATTTTTTGCGACGATTGGCGGTGTCTGGGCCTATCGAAAAGGTGGATTTTTGAATAAACAATTGATCCTATATATGGGGGTCAGTATCCTAGCCGGTAGCTTTGCCGGTGGGTTTGGGTCACGTTTTCTTTCAGAAGGAGCAGTGAATTTTGTCTATGCGATCCTTGCAACCATCGCGGTTGTGATGATGTTCATGCCGAAGAAAGGTCTGGATGATCAAGCATTCGATGAAGTGACCTTCAATAAAACGCTCGCCTCCAGCCTTGCCTTTATCGTCGGTGTAGGTGCAGGGATTGTCGGTGCAGCCGGTGCATTCATTTTAGTACCGATTATGTTGATCGTCTTAAAGATTCCAACGCGGATGACGATCGCATCATCCTTAGCGATCACATTCATTTCATCGATCGGATCGACAGCCGGTAAACTGATGACCGGGCAAATTCTATTGATCCCGTCAGTCATCATGATTGTAGCAAGCTTAATCGCCGCACCACTCGGCGCAAATATGGGTAAAAAAATGAATACAAAGGTCCTGCAATGGATTTTATCCGTATTGATCTTAGCTTCGGCTGTTAAGATCTGGGTAGAGTTCATCTGATCGAAGGACCATTATTATTGGTAATGGGCGCATATCTTTCGTATATGGGCTCATTTATTTTGTTT
>CALGNY010000259.1 GCA_937958375.1 uncultured Bacillaceae bacterium | reverse complement strand
ATGCGCCCGTTGCGAAGATTTATGTACCCGAAAAAGGCTAATATGGTCCCACTGAAAGAAATTATGGTCCCGTATGCAATATAAATGGGCCCATACGTCGGATATATGGGCCCTCGTGTGCAGTAATTATTACGTTATAGTCGGTTTAAAACCATAGATCAGCGAGCAACTCCATCGAACGCTTCCTGTCTTCCGGATCGTATGTGTAGGTCACGACAATTAGTTCATCGGCCCCGGTGCTTTCGGAAAACTCCTCTAATTTTTGACGAACCGTTTCAGGTGAGCCGACAGCTTTGATACTAAACATCGATTCGATCATAGCCCGTTGTTGTTCTGTTCCGATTTCTTCTGGATCCACTGGTGGCTGTAATAGTCTTGATTCTCCAGGGCTTTGTAAGTCCGCTAAAAATTGCAGTGTCGTCGTCCAAAGTCTTTCTGCTTCCTCATCGGTCGGAGCAACCAGCACATTGATCCCAGCCATTACATAAGGTTCTTCAATCTGTGTCGTTGGTGCTGTTGTTTTGAATGAAGAACGATACAGCTCAATTTTTTCTTGGTACTGATCCGGTGTGAAATGTGTGGCAATTGAGTAAGGTAATCCCAGTTGGCCGGCGATTGACGCGCCGTTCATACTCGAACCCAATACCCAAATTGGGATATTTGTACCTGTGCCCACATTCGATGTAACCGGTACACTATGTGCCAAGCCTTTATCACTGAACCAACCCATCAGATCATAAATGGAATTCGCAAAGGATTGTGGGTCGCTACCGGAACGACTGAGCAATTGAGCCGTTTGGGCATCTGTACCTGGCGCCCGACCGAGGCCTAAGTCAATTCGATCCGGAAATAGCTGTGCTATTGTGCCAAAGTTCTCCGCGACTTGGAGTGGTGAATGGTTTGGGAGCATGATACCTCCTGAACCCACACGGATATTTTCTGTCATCTTCGCGGCTAAGGCAATGAGTGTGGAAGTTGACATAGCGGCCAAGTTTCTCGTGTTATGGTGTTCTGCAAACCAGAGCCTTTTGTATCCAAGCTTATCTAACAGTTGGGCTGTCTCTAGTGATTCATTGATTGCCTCCTTGATCGTTTGTCCTTCTGATATGCCGACGAGTTCTAGGACATTTAATGGTATATGTTTTGTCATATGATTCACCTCATTTATTTTCACTCCTACTTAAATTCTATATTCTCTATGTAGGTTTTGCACCCATAATGATTTTGTAGAATAGTAAATTGTGTGGTGGTAGCGGCATCCGGCTAGAATAGTTATGCCTATCAGGGGATATATGTGACTTTAGGGGAAATTTATGCGTCCACTGGCTGGATTTATGTGACCTTAGGGGAAAGATATGCGTCCACTGGCGGGATATATGCGACTTTATTGGAAAGATATGCGCCCACTGGCTGGATTTATGCGACTTTATGGGAAAGATATGCGACCACCGACGAGATTTATGCGACCTTACGGGAATTTTATGCAACCAAATGAAAAATATATGGTCCAACCCACGGATATATGTTACCCGACAAGAATTATATGGGACCAACCACGGGATTTATGTGCCCTAGGAGAAATATATGAGCCCACCGGCGATATATATGAGCCCGCCCACTAAGATATGCGACCACCAGAGCTAGATATGCGCACAACTCCAGTCGATATGAACCTTAGGAGCTTGGTATGCCGCCACGACTCAAATAAAAAGGATCTTATGGCGAGCCATAAGATCCTACTGTTTATTCCTTTTCATAACTTTGCTTAGCTTTTCAACCCCGGTGATGAGCTCTTCTCTGCTGACTGAGCTGAAGGAGAGGCGCAAGTATTCCAAGCCATCCTTCTCATTTACAAAGAAGTGCTTGCCGGGCACATAGGCAACGCCTTCCCGCATGGCTTCATTCAATAGTTCAGAGGTATTCACACCCGGGACGTGTACCCACACGAAATAACCACCCTTTGGTTTATGCCATGTCGCTATGCCATCCATATATTTTTCCAAGGCTGACAGTAATGTCCGGCTATTTTGGTGGTAGACTCTTCTGAGCATTTGAAGTCTTTGTTTCATATCTGTCTTTGCTAGATAGGTGCCCATCGTTGATTCTGCAAATGGATGATCTAAGTCCTTTTTGAACCAAGACAACGCTTCAATCAAATCACCTCTAGCTGCGACAAAGCCTATACGCAAGCCTGGCCCGACGATTTTCGAAAATGATCCGATATGTAACACACGGCTGCCACTATCCATTGCTTTAATCGGTGTTTCGTGAGAATCAAAGTACAATTCGCCATACGCGTCATCTTCGACTATCAAAAAGTCGTACTCACTGGCAAGCTCCAAAAGATGCCTACGCCGGTCGATGGACATCGTGGTTCCAGTCGGGTTATGGAATGTCGGAATGGTGTATACGAGTTTTGGGAGAGGCAGCTTTTTATCTCTACGGTCTTGAAGTGTTTTTGCTAGCTCCTCCGTCTGAAGGCCCTCCCGATCAACCGGCACCGAGATGAAATG
This sequence comes from uncultured Bacillaceae bacterium, assembly GCA_937958375.1. Lineage (GTDB taxonomy): Bacteria > Bacillota > Bacilli > Bacillales > Alkalibacillaceae > Allobacillus. The sequence goes on along the minus strand of CALGNY010000259.1, from coordinate 4,628 downwards.
ATCCGTGTAGTTTCGGAAAACCTCAAGTGCTTCCATGTAACTAGGGGACTCAACGACAATAAAAGTATCACGATCAATCATCGTACGTGCGATGAGATCAATTCCCTGGATGGCACCAGCTGTAATCAGCAACTCTTTTTCTAGTAAAACCACTCCACGCTCGACCAGACGATTGCGGACATACTCTTTTACCGCCTTCTGCCGCTTGCCTCCTAAATATTGAAATGGCAAATCTTTTTCCTCATCAATCAGCTGATTGACGGCTTCATTGAGTTCATCATAGGGCACAAGACTGTGAGCAGGATAGCCAGAACTCAGCGAAATACAATCCTCTGGGACAGGAGGCATCCACTCACCCGGCGGATCGTTTTTTAATGCTTCTCTTGTATTGTTTGTGAAAAAATTAGTTGGTTCCATCACCAATTCACCTTTCTTATTCGTCTTCAACTACTTTATGCGTCATCAAAACAATTAATCAAAAAAAACAGAACAGGGAGCATCCGTTAAGAATACCCTTCTGTTCTTAAGATAAATGAGTTTTCCAATTCTATCAATAACATTTAGAAGAAAAACACGTGAGCGATCAACGCAACGACAGGCAATGTAATGACTGTACGTTGAATGAAAATAATGAACAACTCCAAAAAGGAAACTGGAATTTTTGATTTGATTAATAGAATTCCAATCTCGGACATATAGATCAATTGTGATAAAGACATGACACCGATGACGAAACGGGTCAATTCCGATTCGATGCCGCTTCCGACAACTGCTGGTAAGAACATATCTGCAAAACCGACAAGCATCGCGGGTGCAGCTGCTTGCGCTTCAGGAATCTGCAGTAACTGCAAAAACGGAACGAATGGATAAGCCAAATAATCAAAAATCGGTGTGAATTCTGCAATAATTAGTGCCACTGTACCTAACGCCATGACAAGTGGAATGAGTGAGAACCAAATATCCATTACGTTTTGTACGCCACTTTTTGCGACGCTACGATAGCTTTTGACTTGTTCAGCTTTTTCAACCGCTTTATGCAATCCCCATTGGAAGCTGGACTGACCAGCTGGTACTTCCTCATCAATCTGCTTTCCGACTGGTTCATAATACGTATCTTTTTTTTTCGAAAGAGGTGGGATTCTCGGACAAATGATTGCTGCAACAATCCCGGCGATCACGACGGTGCCATAAAATTGAACGAATAAATGATCGATATTCAAAAATCTTGCGATGACTAAACTAAATGCAATCGACGTAATCGAAAAGTTTGTCGCAACGACCGCCGCTTCTCGTTTCGTATAATAACCGGATTCATATTGCTGCGTAGTCATCAGTACACCGACCGTCCCGCTACCCATCCAAGAAGCGAGTGCATCAATGGATGAGCGTCCAGGTAATTTGAACAAAGGTGACATGACTTTACGGACGACCGTACCAATGAAATCCATCAACCCGAACTGCAAGAGCAGGGGCATGAATAAACATGCGAATAAGAACCAAACCATTAAAACGGGCACTAGATCAAATAACACGGTGCCCCCTGTCGCCCCTGACCAAATAAATTCCGGGCCTACACTCGTTAAAGTCAAAACAGCAAAAATGGCTCCTAGAAACCGAAGCGTTAACCAGAATGGTGAGATATCAAATAATGCCGTCAAAAAGGAACTGTTTTGCACCGCCTTGATCGGTACAACTTTTACAAGTGCACTCCCGATTGCTGATAAGGCGATAACCACCGTCATGATTAGAGGAATATACTCAGCAATCGCTGCCTGCAGGGCATCTGCCATTACACCCAACCCGATTGTCACTGTCCCATCCACTGAAATTGGAACTAAGAACAATAGAACCCCGATAATTGAAGGAATAAGAAATTTCATGATTTGCTTTGCAGAATAACCCTTTTTTACTGATAAACTTTCGACTGGATGTGCTTTCTCCATGCTAGAATCCTCCCTCTCTCTTTCCACGTTGACTAATGGTTAATAATATATCATATAAGTGTATAAATATACAACAGTTATTTTAAATTATTTTATAATTGTATATAATATATTGTCTATATGGGTTTTAGATAATGTCCGCATTTGAAATTTCAGTATATTTATTCAAAAAATCACGCTTTTAAAAGGCTTCATTTTTAGGTATAAAAATATGCTAGAGGACATTCTAGGGCCTCTTTCCTTTTCTTCTAGGTTATAGAAGGCTTCTAGAGGACTTTCCTACTCCATTTCCCTCTCATCCAGGGGCATAGATGCCTTCTAGAGGACATTTCTGAACCTATTTCCTGTCATTCAGGTGTATAGAAGCCTACTATAAGACGTTCCAGGTCCATTTTCTTTTCATTCGGGAGTATAGAACGGCGCTAGAGGACGTTAAGATCTGATTTGCCTTTCACACGTGAGTATAGAGCCAAGTTTTTTTAACCTGACAAAGAATCGCACGCTTTGTCGATTGTGCTGTATTAGATGATGAGAAAATGTTAGAATAATGAGAGGATAGGGACTATCAATATTAGGAGTGAGGTAAATGAACGAAAAGCAGTTCAACCGGATGAAGAATGATGATGGATTTGTCGCAGCACTTGACCAAAGTGGCGGAAGTACGCCGAAAGCGCTAGCTGCCTATGGTGTTCAGGAGGATGCGTACTCGAACGAGGATGAAATGTTTGATCTCGTCCATCAAATGAGAACAAGAATTGTGACTTCCCCGGCTTTTTCTTCTGATAAAATTCTAGGAGCGATCCTTTTCGAACAAACGATGGATCGTAAAGTTGAGGGTAAATATACAGGTGACTACCTTGCAGATAAAGGAATTGTTCCGTTTTTGAAAATTGATAAAGGACTAGCTGACAAAGAAAACGGCGTTCAGATGATGAAACCGAATCCTGGATTGGATGATTTACTGCGCCGTGCGAATGAGCGTAAGATGTTTGGTACAAAAATGCGTTCCGTCATTCATGAACCAAATGAAGAAGGCATTAAAGCTGTCGTCGACCAACAGTTCGAAACGGCTAAGCAAATTATCGCAGCTGGCCTCGTGCCGATCGTCGAACCAGAAGTAGACATCAACAGTACCGATAAAGAAAAATCAGAAGAGCTGTTGAAGGAAGAAACGCTGAAACACTTGAATGCATTATCTGAAGACCAAAACGTCATGTTGAAACTGACCATTCCAACAAAAGCCAATCTTTATAAGGAACTGGTCGATCATCCACGTGTCGTACGTTTTGTTGCTCTTTCCGGAGGTTATTCTCGTGAAGAAGCGAACGAAATGTTGAAAGAAAATGATGGCATGATCGCAAGCTTCTCTCGCGCGTTGGTCAGTGATTTAAATGCCGACCAAAGTGATGAAGAATTCAACGAAAAATTGCAGGCTGCTGTCGACTCTATTTATGATGCATCCGTGAATAAAAAATAACATAAATTATCAAAGCACCCGGGATTCCCTCGGGTGCTTTTTTATGTGGAAATTTGTTAAGTCTTTGTAAACTCAATTGTAGCGATGATTAATCTATGTTAATTTAAAGTTTACCAAAAAAGGAGTCGGCGGTGAGAACATGTTGAAAAAATGGCTAGAGATTTTCCTGATTTCCACAAGGCTCGGGCTCACTTCCTTTGGAGGTCCGATTGCCCATTTAGGCTATTTTCACGAGGAATACGTACGCAGAAGAAAATGGATGGATGAAAAAAGTTATGCAGACCTCGTCGCGCTTTGTCAGTTCCTTCCTGGTCCAGCGAGTAGTCAGGTCGGTATCGGAATAGGTGTCATGCGCGGTGGCGTGATTGGTGGTTTCATTTCCTTTTTAGGCTTTACCTTTCCATCGATCATCGCACTGATCGTCTTTGCGTCGGTTTTACATACCTTTGGGATTCAAGACGCAGGGGGGATCGATGGTCTGAAAATCGTCGCCGTTGTCGTTGTCGCACATGCTGTCTTGGGCATGGCCCAAAAACTGACACCAGATGTGAAACGAAAAACTCTGGCGCTAGTGGCTTTAGTCATCACACTGCTATGGCAAACGACTTTTACCCAGGTTGGCGTCATCTTGGTAGCCGGGCTAGTTGGCTTCCTTCTTTTCAAACAACAAACAGAACGCGAAGATGAGCCGATCTCAAAATTTCCAATCTCTCGCCGTTTCGGGTTCATTTGTTTATCGTTATTTTTCGGAATCCTGATTTTGTTGCCGATTGTCCGAAGTGCTACCTCCATCGATTGGATTGCGATGTTTGATAGCTTTTATCGTTCGGGAGCCCTCGTGTTTGGTGGCGGGCATGTCGTTTTGCCATTGTTGGAACAAGAATTTGTGCCGACGGGTTGGTTAACTGAACAAGAATTCCTTGCCGGGTATGGTGCTGCTCAAGCGGTACCGGGTCCATTGTTTACGTTTGCGGCATATATCGGCGCTGTCATCAATGGTTGGCAAAGCGGATTACTTGCGACTGCAGCTATCTTCTTACCGGCATTCCTGTTGGTCTTTGGAACACTACCTTTTTGGGATGCCTTACGAAGTCGCCCAAAGATTAAGGGCGTCGTCATGGGAATCAACGCAGCTGTTGTAGGTATTTTGATTTCTGCTCTTTACCACCCAGTTTGGACAAGCTCTATAGAAGAAGCAATCGATTTTG
>CALGNY010000258.1 GCA_937958375.1 uncultured Bacillaceae bacterium | reverse complement strand
CAGGTAAGAATCCAATCTTGAACGTAAAGCTCAATCAGTTGAAAGACCTTGCCAAACAAATTGATGAAGTCAAAGCGAATGAAGGGCAGCATCACACGTTAAAAGAACAAAAAGAAACACTAGATGAGGAATTAACGGCCCTTCAAAACGAAAAGAGAGCTTTAGAGCAAGAATCCTCTCACCAAGAAAACGTAATGAATCTGAAAAAATATATTCTGCAGTATCAATTGTTGGCGAAAGAATTAGATGACGATCAGTGGGTTACGGAATTTCCGTCCGAGGCACAGCGTCGATATCAAGAATTCAAAGACGAGCGAAGAGCATTCAAAGAAAAGATGAACATCCATCAAAATCACTTGGAACAGCTTCAACATGAACAACGAATGCTGTCCGAACAAGCGGCTTTTGATAAATATCCGATTTCATTTGATGCGATGGAAACCTGGCTCGATGATGCCAAACAACTAGAACAAACTGCAACACAACTCAAAGAACAAATTCAAGATGACGAGCGTGAATTCAACCGAATTACCAAAGATGCTGGACTGAGTAATTCCCCAGAGGAGATTTTGTCATGGAAAACGAATCAATATACGGAAGAGACATGGAAGGACATAGCGAATCAAACAGCATCACTGAAAGAAAAAGCGAATGACATTCAATTGGCAGTACGTAAAAATGCCGATGAACTTGAAGGTATCCACATTCAAATTCAGGATCAAAAAGAAAAAATGCTACCGAAAGAAGAAAAGCTACGTTTGGAGGATGAACGGAATCGATTGCAATCCGATCGTTCAACTCAGCAGCTAAAACAGCAACTGCAAGAAGAAAGACGCAACCAATTATCCTCGTGGAAAAAAAGTGAAAGCATGTTTCAAAAAATCCAATGGGGTGTCCCAGCTGTTTTCATTTCATTGCTGGCTTTGTATGCTATTTTTGCCTTCCAAGCGGAGTGGATGGATTGGGCATTGATCATCTTTTTCATCGGAATGTCAGTACTCGGCTTCATGGTGGGTAGGTCACAGCAGCAAAAAATGGCTGACCAACAAAAATCGGTTGAAGCTGAGCAACCGGTCGAGCAAAATGAATCAATCACAGAGCAGTTACAAGCGATTGAGTTGCAATTGAACCAACAAGAAAGCCTTGAAAAAGAGCTCGATCGTTTAAACGTAAAATATGAAACGGCAAAAGAAGCCGAAAAGAAATTAACCATCGATCAAGAACACTTGACTCACCTGCAAGCAGATGTCAAACAGGCCATCGAAAAGGAAAAAGAGCAATTTCCTTTCTTGGACGCCGTTGACGTTCAGCATTGGCCAAGCCTCATGCAATCGATCCAACGGGCAAAGTCGTTAGCCGAACAGCTCCTGAACAATCGTCATAAATACAACGATGTAATGCAGGAATTAGAAGAGAAACGAGAAACGGCCCGAATGATTCTTTCTTTATATGATCAGCAAGAAGAACCTGAACGTTTATGGCAGCAAGTGAAAGATCAATATCGTATGGAATTGGAAAATAAACAACGACTTGAGAAATTGATTGAAGAGTTGAGTAAACAGGAAAGCCAGATCAAAGCAGAGGAGCTGCGCTTTAAACCATATGAAGACGAATGGCAAGAACTATTAAACCAATCTGGTGCAAAAAATGAAGAAACGTTTTTGGATCGCTTGAATCGTTTTCAGTTGTACACGGAGAAACGGCAGCAAAAGGATGAGGCGTTCGAATTCATTCACCAAACATTTTCTGACCGGACGGATGCCGTGCTACGTGAGAGTTACGCATGGGATGAGTTGGAGCGAACTGTCCAAGAAAACAACAACCGCCTAAGTGAACTCGAAGAACAAATTGACCAACTGCGACGCGATCAAGCAGAGGTGGCGACAAAGATTAAAAACCTGGAAGAGGACGGAGAATTATCTGACTTGATTCATAAAAAATCTATGCTTACCGAGGAAATCAGCGCATTATCCAAAGAATGGGCCGTGTACAGATTGGCCTATGGATTTTTGAAAGAAACAAAAGATCGTTACCAAAATGTGTATTTACCTGGTATTATGAAAAATACAAGCAAAAACTTTTCCTTCTTGACAGGTGGAAAGTATACGGAAGTTCAATTCGCCACTGAATCCGAAACCATCATGGTAGGCAATTCGATCGATGACTGGTTTGAAGTCGGTCAGTTGTCTGAAGGCACGGCGGATCAGTTATATATTTCACTTCGCCTGGCATTGAGCAAATCATTACAGGCAGCTGCCGATCTACCGTTCTTATTGGATGATGCATTCGTCAACTTTGATCGGAAAAGAAAACAACATATGTTTGACTTACTGACAGAGCAGGCAAGGGAGCATCAAATCATTTACTTTACATGTGAGCATCAAGAAATGACCGATCACGCGCCACAGGTCAATTTGGTTGAGTTGACGACGAACATCGACAAGCCAGTGGAAGAAGAAGAAATGCTGACATAACTTGTTACTTCGAAAGGCTCGGGAGGGTATCAATTGAGTGATCATCAAAATCATGAAAAAGACTGGGAAATGTATGAAGAATTACTTGAACAGTATATACAGATTATCGCCAAGAACATGAACCTATATGGAATAACGCCTTCCATCGGGCGATTATATGGTACGTTGTATTTTTCTGATGAACCGATGACATTAGATCAGATGCGTGATGCTCTGCTGATGAGCAAAACAAGTATGTCGACTGGCGTGAAAGCCTTGTCTGAAATGAGAATGGTGACGCCGGCATACCGTAAAGGTGTCCGGAAAGATTTGTATCAAACTGAGAAGGATTGGTATAAATCATTCACGACCTTATTTGGTACGAAATGGCGCAGACAAACAGAAAATAATATTGAAGAAGCAGAAGAAACCATCCATCAATTGAAGAAGTTACGTGAAGAAACAGAAGATGCTGAATTGGAACAGTCGATTACAGAAAAAATCGATAAACTGAATTATGCGTATGAATACTATGATTGGCTGATTCGTTTGGTTCAATTCATTGAATCGGACGAAATCTTTAAGCATGTTCCAAAAAAGAAAAATAACGATGAAAAAGGGGGAAATCAAGATGAAAAGGGGAATCATCGAGTTTGATGTGGGCGAGCTGTTTGAAGGTTATTTATTGATCAAATCGGTTGACCGAGGCGTGACATCAGGAGGAAAGCCGTTTTTGACCATCATTTTCAGAGATCATTCGGGAGAAATGGACGCGAAGTTGTGGGAAGTCAAAAAAGAAGATGAAGAAATGTACATCCCTGAGTCAATCGTCCACTTACACGGAGAAATCCGTCAGTTTCGCGGCAAATCCCAATTAAATATCCGCCAAATTCGGTTGACGAATGAAACAGATCAAGTCAAATTAGAAGATTTTCTAGAGAAAGCACCGGTAGAAGTCGATGAATTAAAGTCTTATGTGACACAAACGATTTTTGAGATGAGTAATCCGAATATTCAACGCATTGTCCGACACTTGGTCAAAAAATACCATGATCCATTATTCGTCTTTCCTGCAGCGACGAAAAACCATCATGAATATACATCCGGTCTGGCTCATCACGTCGTTTCGATGTTAAAAGTCGCCAAGCAGCTTAAGCAGCTGTATCCAGAAATAAATGTGGATCTGTTGTACGCCGGGATTATTTTGCATGATATCGGCAAAGTAAAGGAACTGTCGAACCCCATCTCACCGACATACACACTTGAAGGGAAGCTTCTCGGGCACATTACTTTAATGGTCGACGAGGTGACGATGGCTGCCAAGGAGCTGAACATTGAAGGAGAAGAAGTGCTGATGCTTCAACATATGATTTTGAGTCACCATGGGAAAGCCGAGTGGGGAAGTCCGAAACCACCACTGATTCGTGAGGCTGAAATTTTGCATATGATTGACTTGATCGATGCGAAAATGAATATGATGAATCGTGCACTCAAGCAAACCAAGCCTGGTGAATTCACGCCACGAATCTTTCCGCTTGAGAACCGGTCATTTTATAAACCAAGCTTTGAAAAGGAATAAGTCTTACACAAAGTACGTCTAAAATGAATTCTTTCATTCATTCGTCGGACGTACTTCTATTAATCATGTTATATTTTGAAAATTCGAATTGGAGTGAAATTTATGCAGACGCATCAAATCGTAGAACAAATGAAAGAAGAAATCGGAAAAGTCATTATTGGAAATGATCAAATTATTGAATCTATCGTCAATGCATTGATCAATGACGGACATGTGCTATTAGAGAGTGTGCCGGGCACGGGAAAAACGACGCTTGCAAAAAGTATCGCCAAAACCATTGACGGAGAGTTTAACCGGGTTCAGTTTACACCGGATGTATTGCCGTCTGACGTGACAGGGATACATTTTTTTAACCCAAAAGATCAGCAGTTTGAGCTCCGGGTCGGCCCCGTTGTGACCAATGTCTTGTTGGCCGATGAGATTAACCGTGCCACACCGAGGACGCAATCGAGCTTGCTCGAGGTCATGGAAGAGCAACAAGTTACCATCGATCGCGAAACGGTGAAAATTGAATCACCATTTATCGTACTGGCAACCCAGAACCCGATTGAATCTCAGCAAGGAACATTCGATTTGCCGGAAGCTCAATTGGATCGATTCTTTATGAAGCTTGAAATGGCTTATCCGTCACAGGAAGAAGAGCGACGGATCATGCGGACGTACCGGGGAACCGAAAACCGTCCGAGTCCGACACAAATTATTTCAAAAGATCAATTAAAGCAGTTGCAACAGGAAGTGCGCAACGTACATATTTCTGAAGCGATCGAGGATTATATGTTGGACATTGTCCGGGCGACGAGGGAACATTCACAGATTGACATTGGTGTCAGTCCTCGTGGATCATTGGCGCTGATGCGAAGTGTTCAAGCCGAAGCGGCAATGAGAGGCCGTGATTATGTCACACCGACCGACGTAAAGAAAATGGCACCACTCGTTTTATCGCACCGGATTGTTCTATCGTTAGAAGGGTCAACCAAGTATCGTCAACCTGAACTATTGGATGAAGTCATTCAACAGATTCCAGTCCCGGTAGAGCATGGCGTAGAACGATGAAACAGTTTCAAAAAGAAATAAAGAGTGGTCGTTTCTACTATGGATTGGCCGCGATTGCATTGTTTTTTATCTTTTTAAGTTTCTTTGGAATATTTGGGACTTATTCGTCACTCATGTGGTTGGGCATCCTATTGATTGTCATCCATTTGGCCAACCATCTCTATGAAAAACATGTGGACAACCGATTGGAATTGATCAACCCAAGACAAATCATTCGCTTGTATCCTGAGGAAGAAAGTGAATTCGTATTTCGTCTAAAACAACATGGATGGCTGCCCATCTTAGGTGGACGATTGATTCTCACCTATGATCAAATCATAGAAATGGATGATATGAAAAAGACGACGACGGGCACCATATTTGAGAAAAGATTGAATGTACTGGGACGGGAAGCGATCGAACTGAGGATTCCTTTTCGTGCCGTCAAGCGAGGCGTTGGAAGGATACGCTCGGTACGACTTGAAGTCCCCTATTTATTCGGGTACGGAAAAATCTCATTATACCTTCAAGGAATGTATCGGACTGAGTTTATCGTTTATCCAGAAATAACTGAGTTCAGTTTATCTAATCGGTTAAAGCCAAAGAAACATGGTGATTATCAATCCAATTTCTCGATTTTTGAAAATCCGACGGCTAGTTATGGAACGAGATCATATTTGCCCGGCGACCCGATGAATCAAATTCATTGGAAAGCAACCGCCAAACGTCAAGACATGCAGACAAAAGTCGTTGAACGGGTCAGTCAGTTATCCTGGCTCATCCTTGTAAATGTCCGGGAAATGAACGTTCCTTCATTTACTGGCCAAATCGAAACCATACTTAGTCATACAGCATTTTTATGTCGGTATGCCACGGAGAAAAACATTCCCTATCAAGTTTTGATCAATGTCCCGAAAAGAGGGTCGATTCCGTTTTATTCGCTATCAAGTGGGAGTGGTAAGGATCATTATGCAAAAACGCTTGAGACATTAGCCCGAATCAACTCCAAAGGGTTAACAACTGATTTCAACAGAAGTTTGCAATACGCCAAATCAGTGGCAAGTGAGCATCCTTACGTCTTTCATCTTGGAGTTTTTCAAGACGATTTTCTGCCAGGCTATCAAGCCATCCAAGATTCAGGGAGCACGGTATCTGTTTTAAATCATCAATTCCAAAAAGTTGGATTGGTGCCTTTGGAGAGCTATACAGAGGAGGTGGCTGAATGAAAAGACGAATTGATTTTGGCTACCGATTCACGATAGATGCCATGACCTTGCTCGTTTTCATTTATTATTTGAATGCCCACGCCGATTTGACACCGCCTGTTTGGCAGTTTTTGATCGTGTTCATTGCGGCGGTCTTTGGATATGTGATGAACAGAGGAATAATGGGTGAACAATTGACCTTATTTCATTTATTTATGCAGGGTTTGTTGATTCTGTTGCTAGGTTATACACTCGGAATGCTTATGTTCCATGCAGCGATCATCGCCGTATTTCTGACTTGGCGTTTCATCGTCTATCACTACCGGCCAGACACGAACCATGAGAAAGGGATGGTTTTTGTCAGTGTTTTGCTTGGTTTCTTTCTCTACCTTCCAGCGGTATATGAATCGAATCCATACGCTCATCAAGGTTTATACATCGTCATTGCCCAACTCATTGTATTGCTAAGTGGTAAAATGTTATCTTCCATGGTTTCCGTTGAGGATGGATTTTTCAATCAATGGCACAGGAAAGTCGGTCACATCGTTGGGATAGTAGGTGCCGTTCTAGGAACTTCAGTAGCTCTATTCCTGATGGCACCAATCTTTATTAAATCCTTTCACACAGCCTTTAACTGGGTGACGTATCAGCTTGGATTGGGAATTTCTCCGATCATTAACTGGTTCGATCAACAAATCGATGAATCCGCTGAACCAGAGCCGGTGGAACGTGAAAACGTTCAATCAGAAGAAAGTGTGATGGAAGAAGTCAATAATGAAAACAATTTTGCCGATGTGGTCAGTGCCGAAACGCTATTGATGATCATTGTCGGAGTGTTTGTTGTTGCATTGATTGTGTTTTATTTTATTTACAGAAAGCGAATGGTCCGTATTGGAAGTTGCGAAAAAGAGAGTCAGCAGCCTGATCAAATAGCTAGACAGCGGGTGAAAAACTCGACATTTGCGGTCAGCAAAAAGGTAAAGCCTCCCAAAAACGAGGTGCGTAAAGCATTTTTCGAGTTGGAATACTGGGCAGCAAAGCGAAAGATCGGTCGTTATGCCGATGAAACGGTCAACCAATGGCTTCGTCGGATCGAGCTTGACGCATCATCGTATCAAGATGTTATTGATGTCTATCAGCATGTCCGATATGGCGAATCCACTTTTTCAGAAAATCAACGAGAGAAGTATTTTGCACAGCTTCGGCAATTAAAACAAGATCTCAAGAAAAAACTGACTTAGAATAGTTTCTAAGTCAGTTTCTTACGTTTATTCAGCATCATCTT
>CALGNY010000257.1 GCA_937958375.1 uncultured Bacillaceae bacterium | reverse complement strand
CGTGCATTAATCGCGCCAAGCCGTGCAATAATCGCGTCAACCCGCGCAATTAGATTGCGGAGCCGTGCATTCTAACACAGCGATCAGCAGCCGACGCCCACTTAAATCATCCTACTTAACCCGTTCTTCCGTCTCTTGGTCAAAGAAATGGGCTTGATTCATTTCGAAGCCGAGTGTAATGGGGTCTCCGGGTTGATGGTTGGCGGATGCTTCGACGCGTGCGATGAACTCTTCGCCATTCAACGTGGAATATAGGTAGGTTTCGGAACCCATCAATTCTGCGACGCTTACTTCGGTATTAAAAAAGGTAGTGTCTTTATTATTTTCACCTTCTGAATGGGTGACGATGTTTTCAGGGCGGATCCCGAGCGTCATGGTTTTGCCTTCATAGCCTTTATCTTTTAGCTGGTTGTATCGCTCTTCAGGAACGGCCACTTTGGTTTCGCCAATTGTGAAATGGCCTTCGGATAAAACGCCTGTAAAGAAGTTCATTGCCGGTGAACCGATGAAACCAGCCACAAATTTATTGGATGGATAATCGAACACCTCTTTTGGCGTACCGACTTGTTGAACGATGCCATCTTTCATGACGACCAACCGGGAAGCCATTGTCATTGCTTCGGTTTGGTCGTGTGTGACATAAATGGTGGTCGTTTGCAGTCGGTGGTGCAGCTTCTGGATTTCCGCGCGCATTTGGACACGTAGCTTGGCGTCCAAGTTGGAAAGTGGTTCGTCCATCAGGAAGACTTTTGCATCCCGAACAATCGCTCTTCCCAACGCGACACGCTGACGCTGCCCGCCGGATAATGCCTTTGGTTTACGATTCAAGTAATCTTCCAATCCAAGAATTTTTGCCGCGTTGTCGACGCGTTCTTTGATTTCGTTTTTCTTGAATTTACGTAGTTTCAGCCCGAACGCCATGTTATCGTAAACGCTCATATGTGGATATAACGCATAGTTCTGGAATACCATCGCGATATCCCGGTTTTTCGGTGCGACGTCGTTCATTCGGTTGTCATCGATATAAAGGTCACCCGACGTGATTTCTTCCAAACCCGCAATCATCCGCAGTGTTGTCGACTTCCCACACCCGGATGGTCCGACGAAAACGATAAACTCCTTATCTTTGATATGTAGGTTAAAATCTTTTACCGCATGAACATCTTTCCCATAAACTTTATTGATTTGATCTAATTTTAATTCAGCCAATAGATTCGCCTCCTCAGTTCGTTACTATCAGTCTATCGAATCGGGGTAAATTAGAGAATAGAAAACCTGCACATCTTTTTGGTGAGAAAATGTGCAGGTTGTTGGTGTGTTTTATTTTAAAAACTGAATGGCCAAGTACGCAGTCAAGCTATCTTCAAAATTCCGCAAGTCGAGGTTGGTCATTCGCTGAAAACGATCGATTTTATTTTGAACGGTGTTTCGGTGCATGTATAGTGCCTTCGCTGCGGATGAGATGTTCAGCTGGCACTGGATGGCCGTTTCGATGGTGTGCAGCAGATCCTGATCATCAGCCGCTTCGCCCAAAATGCTCGACGTAAAAAATGCTTGCTCGTTCTCGGTTAGCTGTTGGCTCATGTAAATCAGTAGTGCCTGTCGTTGATGAAAGTATTTTTTTCGGCTGTATTGAAAACAGTCCCTTGCGATCACTTGAGTTTTGCTAAATAGAAAAGGCATTCCATCTATATCGGTATAAATGGATGACTCAAATATTCGTAGATTCATCTCCAAGTCACTCGAAAGAATATCGACCAATGGCAAAATATCGATTGGGTCCTCTGATGTGTCCATGGGTTCAAGGATGATGAGCTCGGTTTGATTCGATTGAAAATAGATCAGTTCTTTTTCAAAAATATTATTGAACGATTTTTC
>CALGNY010000256.1 GCA_937958375.1 uncultured Bacillaceae bacterium | reverse complement strand
CTCTCTTGAGGACTTTCCAGCATCGAATTCTGTTCATTCGGGGCTATAGAACCTCTCTTGAGGACTTTCCAGCATCGAATCCTGTTCATTCGGGGCTATAGAACCCGTCTTGAGTACTTTCCAACATCGAATCCTGTTCATTTGGAGCCATAGGACCTCTCTTGAGGACTTTCCGACATCGAATTTTCTCTGTTCGGGCGTATAGAACTCGTAAACAATCAAAGGAGCGACCAGCTTTTAAAATAACTGATCGCTCCTCAAAACGTCCTTTAAATTTCTTAAATCTACCCTTCCGTCAAATTCCCTTCAGCAGGAATTGGTTTCGCATTCAACATCCGGGCAAAATGAATCGTATTATAGGCCATTGTCGTGATTGCACCTTGCGTAAATTCACTGTCGGTTCCGGCTTCCATATAAGATGGGCCGGGTCCTGCCTCGCCAACCCAATAAGCATCAACGTTTGGAGGAAGGGTAAAACCTAAGTGATTCAGCCCATAAAGGATATCACGTGCTGCGTGTTTGGCTCCGTCTTCATTGCCTGTCACGACGGTTCCTGCAACAAGGTTATAAAAGATTTCTTGTCCTTTGTCGTTCGTTTTGCCACTGCTACCGTTCAGGCGTTCGAGTGTCTTTTTCGCCAAGCTACTTTTTTCACCTAGCCAGACGGGGCTTCCGAGAATGAAAATATCCGCATTCAAGATTTTTTGTAAAATTCCTGGCCACTCATCGCCTTCTCCCAAATCGTCGGCAATGCCAACCGGTACGTTATAGTCTGCTAGGCGTAAGACTTCGACTTCGACGCCTTCTTTTTCATATACTTTCTTTGCTTCATTAAATAAAGCCTCTGTATTCGACTCTTCATTACTTTTTTTCAGTGATGTATTTAAAAACAACGCTTTTAATGCCATAAAAAAACCTCCTGTCCCTTTTGGTATTCATGTTCCCAAAGGAATGGAGGTGTAAACGAAACTAATGGATCATCTCAACTTCCATGACATGCCGCTTCGTACGAAGGCAAGCCTCTTTATTGACATCAGACTTCGGACAGCCTTTGCAGTATTTTCCTGCACTCGTTTCGTAGTTGAAACAGCAGGTCCGACGCACGCGGACGGGTTGTTCTTTTCCTTCCACTTCGATTTTATTCGTATAGAAGCGTTGCAGTGGATTAAAATTAAACCGTTCTTGAAAAATTTCCGGGTCGAGTTGTAATAAATAAGCGAAATCATTCCACGCTTCTTTTTGTTCATACAAATTTAGTCCAGCTTCTTTGACCTTGGATTCATATAATTTATAGACATAGACAGCTACGTTTTCCCACAGTAATGGTGTTGGGACCTTGGCCACTTGATGGATCACTTTCACGAACTGAGAGATCTGGTGAATGTTTTCTTCTAAGTAAGCGTTACGTTCTGATCGGTTTTTCACTTGAATTGCTCGATATCCACCGACCTTCAAAATCGGCATCCATTTTTTATTTTTCATGGCTGTAACAATCGAGCTACCTTCAAATAAATCCAATTGTTTATTGTAAACGGCCAAAGAATATAATTGTGGCACCAACAATAAATTGGTGAGTCGTTTAATCAACTGTGAACCGACAACCATCATTTGGTCCGCTTGAAGAAATTCATTAATTTGATTTAAATAACTGTATAAATGATTCTCATCAAGTAAGTCGCTGATCGCAACCGCTTGGTCCTCTTGATTCTTCTCAAAACGGATTCGAAACGTATCTTCAAGATTCGCTTGATCAATTGATGAAAGTTGAGTTGACATGATGATCCGCCCTTTACATGGTAGGAATGAACCCTACACTATTTCACATCGTTCGACAATTTTTAATCCCAATTCACATTATAGCTCATATGGCATGTTTTTGGAATGATAATGATTCTCATTATTAGCTGAATTTGTTGTAGATCAAAAAAGACTTCTGCTTTTGCTTGATCATCAAGCATAGCAGAAGTCTGTTCGTATGGGTTATCCCGTCTTTTTCTCTTTTTTGCTGGAAGACTTTTTCTTGGCGGATGTTTTGGAACTTGAACTTGTCGATTTCTTTTGGGTCGTTTTCTTTTTCGTTCCAGTCGATTTTTTCTTGTTTTTCTGAAGTGATTTTTCCAAAGCCTCCATCAGGTCGGTAACATTGTCTTGTTTTTTGGTTTCTTTTGGAATCGTAACCTCTTCCCCATCCTTCTTCTGTTCGATCAAATCCTCTAACGCTTCTCGATATTCGTCCTTGTATTGAGTCGGGTCAAATTCGGTCGTCAATTGATCGATCAATAATTTCGCGGTGTCGAGTTCTTTCTTACCGACTTCCTCTTGTTCTGGGACGTTTGGTACCTCTTTTACATCTCTCACTTCATCTGGATAATGAATGGTTTCCATCAAAAGTGTATTTTCGTATACGCGAATGACCGATAAATGTTCTTTTGAGCGAATCGTTATTTTTGCCAGTCCAATTTTCCCACTGTCCTCTAAGGCTTTACGCAATAGCGAATAAGCTTTGGCGCCACCTGAATTGGGTGATAAGTAATAGCTTCGGTCAAAATAAATTGGATCGATTTCTTCCAACTGAACGAAATCCAAAATTTCTACCGCTTTATCATCATTCTCTTCTTTCAGCTCTTCTAATTCTTCATCGGTTAAAATGACGTATTTACCTTTGGCATATTCATATCCTCGCACGATGTCATCGTTTTCGACTTCTTTATCGCATTCTGGGCATACTTTTTTATAACGGATCGGTGTTTGGCATTCTTTATGCAGCTGGCGGAGCTTGATATCTTTATTTTCTGTGGCGGAATGCATTTTAATTGGTATATTGACAAGTCCGAAACTAATGGACCCTTTCCACATCGTATGCATAGCATTTTCCCTCCAGTTCGATTCATAGTAGTGGTCCTCTTTATATTCCCGAATGTTTATGAACTTATTCATTGGACGACAACGAGCCGGAAGTGTAGGTATCTGCACTCAGTGGTATGAATAAACTACTAGATGTTTTTTGGGATGGTGAAAACATGTGGAAACCGATGTTGACGACCTATCGGGATGAAGCCCCGGAAGGAAACCAATGGAATTATGAAGTGAAATATGATGGGTTTCGCTGTGGCTTGGAGTGGTCTTCAGATAAGATTGTCCTCTGGTCTAGAAATGGAAAAAAATTAAATGACCAATTCCCTGAAGTTATTGATGCTTGCTTAGAGCACCAATCCGAATTTGACGAGCATCTGCCCTTGTTGTTGGATGGTGAGCTGATCATTCCCGTCACCGATCTACGGACAGATTTTTCGTTACTACAAACCCGTGGCCGGATGAAATCTAAGGATTCCATTAGTAAAAAAGCTCAAGAACGACCAGCCATGCTTGTGGTCTTCGATTTGTTGAAACACGGCGGTAAATCACTAAAAAGTAAGCCCTACAAAGAACGTCGTAAATCATTGGAGACGGTACTGGATTCGAATCCGATCGATCGGTTGAAGCTGGTCAAGCGTTATACGAAGCTTGAGGACATTACGGGTGATGTATTTTTGCATCAAGCAGAAGGTTTGTTAGCCAAACGAGTGGATTCAACGTATCGGGAAAACCACCGAACGACCGACTGGTTAAAAACCAAGAACTGGCGACAGGTTCAGGGGATTGTCACTGGCTGGAATCAGGAAAACGACTATTATTCGCTCAGTGTCTATGATGATGGGGAATTGATTCCTCTTGGGAAAGTGAAGAATGGATTTGAAGCGGACGAGCGCGAAACGTTGAATCAATTTATTCAAGAGAACGGCAAGAAGGTCAATCAATCGTCATGGCATCTGCCTGAAGCCATTTGTGTGGAGGTCAACTGCTTGAATGCCCACGATGGCGAGCTGCGTGAGCCTTTATTTCATCAGTTTCGATTTGATTTACAACCGCAGGACTGTACATGGGATCGTGTCAGACAAGGGTTAGCCCAACTGCCAGATGAGATCGAGTATTCTAACCTGGATAAACAATTGTTTTCTAAAGCGACGAAGAGCGACTTGTTGATTCATTTACGGCGAGTTGCTCCACTTATGCTCCCCCATTTGTATCAAAAAAAGTTAACGGTGATCCGATTTCCGGATGGCATCTACGATGAGTCATTTTATCAAAAACATGTCCCTGATTATGCGCCAGACTTTTTGCAGCATGATGATCATTTGATCTGTAATGATTTAGAGAGTTTGGTTTGGTTAGGGAATCATGCCGCATTGGAATATCATGTGCCGTACAATCGGATTGATGAGAAGAATCCGACCGAAATGGTATTCGATATCGATCCACCGAACCAAGGAAAATTTCATGTTGCCGTGGAAGCTGCACAGCATATTCGGGAGCTTTGCGAGTATAAAGATCTAGTACCCATCGCTAAGACATCCGGCCGGAAAGGTTTGCAGGTTCATATTCCGACAGGTGGTGAATGGTCCTACGACGAAACAAGAGAATTCATGGAAACGGTCGCTAAAGTGCTCGTCCAAAAATACCCGGATCAATTTACGATCGAACGCATGAAGAAAAACCGCGGCGAGCGTGTGTATATTGATTATATTCAACATGCAGAAGGTAAAACGATCATCGCACCTTATTCACCAAGAGGCCAAGGCAACGCAACGGTCGCAACGCCTTTATTTTGGGAGGAAGTCAATGAAAACTTAGATCCAAGTGAATTCACCGTATTTTCTGTTCCAGAACGGATTCGAAAAAAAGGCTGTCCATTTCAATACTATCTGGACCAGGAATATATTTGAACCGTTACGGGTAATAAAACGGTACAGAGGAGTGATGGACATGCCTAACATTCAAATCAACGACACCGATATTGAAGCAGCCCCCTTTGAAGACCTAGCAATCGCACGAGACTTTTGCACAGACGAACAGATTGTGGTTAAACATGAAAATAAATTTTATGTCGTCGATCAAGACTATGAAGAAGCACTTCGAGATAATGGATACGAAAAAGTATAACAAATGATTCCCCCCTAACCGCTGGAATGTCGTGGCTAGGGGGTTAAATTTTTTATTCTGTTTTTGATGCTTAGTATGATGATCGAAGACTTCTCAACGACATTCGGATGTATTTTTACTTCAAAATGGCAGTGAAATTTCTTCTCAGCGACATTTGAGTCCTATTTTACTACCCAAATGGCGGTGACACAGCTTCTCAGCGACATTTGATCTTTTTTTACGTCCCAAATGTCGGTGAGACAACCCCTCAGAGACATTTGAGCACTATTTTGGTACCCAAATGGCGATGAGAATTCTAAATTTATGATAGCAAATTCGAAAACTTATTTATCAATATAGATCGTTAAAACTTGAGCACCTTGATTATCGACTGGCAAGAAAAAATGTGGGTTTGTCCCATCGAAATAGGCAGTGTCGTTAGTCGTCATTCGATAGGTCTCTCCGTTATACAAGAGGTCAATCTCACCCTTTAAAATATATATGAATTCATCTTCATTATGGGTGTAAGGCTCAACCCTTGTCGTAACATCTTTTGGTGTGACAAAGACAACCATGGAGTCAATTCCTGTTAATTTGGACCGTTTTGCAAGAAGTTCATAGGAATAACCCATATTCACATCTTGCATTTTTTCTCCTCTCTGGCCCTCTTTCAGAATTACGAGTGATTGATCTTCTGAATCATCAAGTAACCAAGATAGTTTGACTTCGAGTGCTTCACTGATCCGTGATAGGGTTGCCATAGCAGCACTTGTTCTTCCGTTTTCGATCTTGGAAAGAAGGCTTTTTGAAATATCACTAGAGTCAGCAACTTCTTGCTGGGTTTTCTTCTGTTTTAAACG
>CALGNY010000255.1 GCA_937958375.1 uncultured Bacillaceae bacterium | reverse complement strand
ATTGCCCAAGAACTGTTGAGGGAAGTCAATACGATTGCCTCAAAATCAAACAAACCAGAGATCAGCCAAACGGTCGTCGAAATGAAGAGTGAGATTGAGAAAATGAAAGAACAATTACAAAATGTAGAATAGAGTTTGAGTTTTTAGGCTTATTTAGCATATAATAAGTATATTCAATTAAATAAGAAGGATTTTGATTCGAAAAGTTAGGGGAGTAAAGAGAATGAATCTTAAATTAATCAATATTGGTTTTGGAAATGTCGTATCAGCAAATCGGATCATTTCCATTGTCTCACCGGAATCAGCCCCAATCAAACGGATTATTACGGTTGCGAGAGACGAAAATAAATTAGTAGATGCTACTTATGGTCGTCGCACAAGAGCAGTGATTGTCACAGACAGTGATCATGTGATATTATCTGCAGTACAACCAGAAACCGTCGGCGGACGGATCGATAATGATGATATGAACATCGACAACTAGGAGGAACGGTTTGTGGAAGACGAAAAAGGAATCCTATTTATACTTTCCGGTCCTTCCGGAGTTGGCAAAGGAACGGTAAGGAAAGCTTTATTTGAACAAGACCCTGCATTACAGTACTCCATCTCCGTGACCACGCGTAAGCCTCGTGAAGGAGAACAAGACGGTGTCGATTATTTCTTCAAAACGAAAGAAGCCGTCGAGAAAATGATTCAGCAGAATGAACTGATTGAGTATGCTGAGTATGTCGGGAATTATTATGGTACACCCAAAGATTATGTTGAACGTACCCTTCAAGAAGGAAAAGATGTCTTTTTGGAAATTGAAGTTCAAGGTGCCATGCAGGTGAAACGAAATTTTCCTGAAGGTGTATTCATCTTTCTCTTCCCACCGAGTTTGGAAGAGTTGAAGAATCGGATCATTCACCGTGGAACGGAAACAGAAGATTTAGTGAAAAACCGACTGCTTGAAGCGAGAAAAGAGATTGAATTGATGGATGAGTATGATTATGTCGTCGTGAACGACCAAGTCAATCATGCCGTTTCAAAAATCCAGTCCATCGTAGTCAGTGAGCATTGCAAAAGAGAACGAATCGCCAAGCAGTATAAAAAAGCGTTAGGGAGCGTGAAATTATGATGCTTGAACCATCTGTAGATAACTTGTTGAAAAAGGTCAATTCCAAATATGCACTCGTAACCGTCTCAGCCAAGCGAGCCAGAGAACTGCATGAAAAAGAAAACCACATGATCGAAGAGCCAAAATCTCGTAAATTGGTCGGAGTCGCATTAGAAGAAATTCTAGACGAAAAACTGACGGTCGATTATCAAGATTAATTGCATGCCCGCCTTCCCAGCAAACGTGGAGAAGTCGGGTTTTTTGTTCCTCAGATGTTAACTGCTGATCTACGTGATTCAACTGTCGATAAATGGTTTCTAACTG
>CALGNY010000254.1 GCA_937958375.1 uncultured Bacillaceae bacterium | reverse complement strand
AATTAAGTCAACATACCGGGTAGCTTCACGCCAATTTCCAAGTAGCAGACCACAATAAAAACTGGCACCAGAAAAAATCCAATGCCAGTTCAGTTCATATAACTGTTATCTAGGTTCAACGATGAGCTTGATTGCCGTTCTCTCTTCTTGATCGATCATGATGTCTGTAAAGGCTGGAATACAAATGAGGTCAACACCACTAGGAGCTACGAAACCTCGTGCGATTGCTACTGCTTTGACTGCTTGATTCAGTGCTCCGGCACCAATGGCTTGAATTTCGGCCGTACCACGTTCGCGAAGCACATTTGCCAAAGCTCCGGCTACAGAGTTTGGGTTCGATTTTGCTGAAACTTTGAGTATTTCCATGACTAGTTCCTCCTTCATCAGCTAAGAATGATTTCTTCACTAATCTATTCATCATGACAAGAACCTATTACAATTATTATGAACTAGTTGTCTGATAAATTCAAATATTCAACTAAATTTTACGTGATCGTCGTTAATCAGTATTCGCTCTATATGGTTTGCTATACCCGTCGACCCATCGACCGAAACGGTAACTCCACTTAAGACGGTACGGTTGGTTTCCGGCACTTCAAAGCGAACAGGCAAAGACGTTTTGAATCGGCGAATGACGGATTCTGTTTCCATGCCAATCACACTATCATATGGACCCGTCATACCAACATCCGTGATATAAGCTGTCCCTTTAGGAAAAATTCGTTCATCGGATGTCTGGATATGGGTATGTGTGCCAACAACGCAGCTGACCTGGCCATCTAAATACCAACCTAATGCCAATTTTTCGCTAGTCGCTTCTGCATGAAAATCTACGAAAATAAGTGGCGTATGTTTTCTGGCCTCTTCGACTAATAAATCGATGACTTGGAAAGGATCATCAAGCGGCGGCATGAAAGTACGTCCTTGTAGATTGATGATGGCGACTAGCGTACCGTTGACTTTTGCAAATCGCATGCCGACACCTGGTGTCCCTTCAGGAAAGTTGGCAGGTCGAACCATTCGGTCGGCTTCATCAATAAAATCAAAAATATCTTTTTTATCCCATGTATGGTTTCCCATCGTAACCATGTCAGCGCCCCATTCGAGGATCTGATTGTAGATTGACTTTGTGATTCCCTTCCCATGAGCTGCGTTTTCACCATTCACAATTGTCAAATCTGCTTTGTATTCTTTCTTCAGTTTTGGCAAGTGTTCTTGTAATGCTTGTCGTCCAGGTTTCCCGACGACATCACCGATAAATAAAATATTCATAAGATTACCCTTTCTATTCGTCAGTACATTTATCGTTACATAGTTCGTTAACTGAGTCAAAAAGGAAGAACAAAAATAAAAACTGCCAGAAATTCTGATGGATACTCAGAATTTCCGACAGTTTTTAGGTTACTTCGCGTATTCGACAACACGTGTTTCTCGAATGACCGTAACTTTAATGTGACCAGGGTATTCCAAACCTTCTTCGATTTGTTTTCGAATGTCTCTGGCCAATTGGATCGCTGTTGCGTCATCAATGTCATCCGGGCGGACCATGATTCGTACTTCACGTCCTGCCTGGATGGCAAATGATTTGTCGACACCTTCATAGGAATCAGCGATCGCTTCCAGTTTCTCGAGACGTTTAATATAGTTCTCAAGAGACTCGCTCCGTGCTCCTGGACGAGCAGCTGATAAGGCATCGGCTGCTGCAACGAGTACTGAAATGATGCTGGTTGCTTCCTCATCCCCGTGGTGAGAAGCAATCGCATTGATGACCACGTCATGCTCTTTATACTTTTGAGCAATCTCTTTACCGATTTCGACGTGACTTCCTTCGACTTCATGGTCAACGGCTTTTCCGATATCGTGGAGTAATCCAGCGCGTCGGGCAAGTTGCTCGTCTTCTCCAAGCTCTGCAGCAAGGAGACCTGAAAGATAGGCTACTTCCAGGGAATGTTTCAGGACGTTTTGTCCGTAGCTTGTACGGTACTTGAGTCGACCGATAATTTTAATGAGATCTGGATGAATACCGTGTGCACCGACTTCAAAGGTCGCCTCTTCACCGACTTCACGAATATATTCATCAACTTGGCGACGTGATTTTTCGACCATTTCTTCGATCCGCGCTGGGTGAATTCTTCCGTCTTGTACTAGATTTTCAAGTGCAATCCGGGCAATTTCCCTGCGAACTGGATCGAAGCCAGATAATATGACCGCTTCTGGTGTGTCATCAATAATTAAATCAATTCCAGTCAATGTTTCCAAAGTACGGATGTTTCGACCTTCCCTACCGATGATGCGTCCTTTCATCTCATCGTTAGGCAAGTTGACGACTGATACAGTCGTTTCCGATACATGTTCTGCTGCACAACGCTGGATGGCCAAAGATAAGAGCTCTTTCGCTTTTTTATCAGCTTGCTCTTTTGCTTTAGACTCTTCACGCTTAATGAGAAGCGCGGTTTCATGCGCCATTTCCCTTTCCACCCGATCGAGAATGATTTGTCTTGCTTCCTCTTCGGTGAATCCAGAAATACGCTCCAGCTCTTTTTGTTGCTCAGCAACCAACTCTTCCACTTTGCTTTCCGCTTTATTAAGTTGTTGTTGTTTTTCTGTCAAGGATTCTTCTTTTTCTTCTAACATCAGCTCACGTTTATCTAAAGTTTCACTTTTCCTATCAAGGGATTCTTCCTTGATCATTAGACGATTCTCTTGTTTCTGAATTTCTGAACGTCTTTCTCGCAAATCCTGTTCTTGCTCTTGACGTAACCGATGATTTTCGTCCTTCGCTTCCAACAGAGCTTCACGTTTTGCTGACTCAGCATTCCGCTTACCTTCTTCAACGATCTGTTTAGCAAGCTCTTCAGCACTAGAGATTTTAGCCTCAGCAATTTTCTTCCGAATAAGATACCCAACAACAGTACCGACAACTAAAGCAAGCAAAATGGAGATGATGATGATCGTCAAACTATCCATACGTTCACCTCCTCTTGCTATTCATTTTTTCCAAAAGATCCAATTGTTTTGTTTCAGTCGGTAATGTACAATCATGACATCATTTTTGATGTGCAGAAATAAAAATTATACAACTTCATTTTACGCTTTGTCTAGTGGACGTGTCAAGAAGTCCACGTAAATCGTTTCACAATTTCGACAAAATTTGTTTGATACCGATTTTATAAAGAATGCTTGAGTCATCCATCTCTATTATTGACATGAAATACAAAATATAAAAGCGAGACATACTACTGCTAAACAGGATAAAAAAAGCTATCCCTGCGGCTGTATGCAAGAATAGCTTTTCGTCAATTTATTGATTTATAGTTCGAGTTCCTCTTGACCCTCTTTTTCTTCCACATCTTCTGGAGGGTTGTCAGATATATTGTAAGCTTCACGCAGTTCCTGGTACACTTCTTCATATACATCTGGATTGTCTTTGAAGAATTGCTTGGCATTCTCTCGTCCTTGTCCAAGCTTTTCACCTTGGTAGGAGAACCATGAACCACTCTTTTGGACAATATCCTCATCAGAACCGAGATCGAGGACTTCTCCTTCTTTAGAAATCCCTTCACCATACATGATATCGACTTCGGCCTGGCGGAACGGTGGAGCGACTTTGTTTTTGACGACTTTAATCCGAGTTCGGTTACCGACCATTTCATTTCCTTGCTTCAACGTTTCCGCACGGCGTACTTCCAAACGGACAGATGAGTAGAACTTCAATGCACGACCGCCCGGTGTCGTTTCTGGGTTTCCGAACATCACGCCGACTTTTTCACGGATTTGGTTAATGAAAATCGCAGTTGTTTTAGATTTATTGATTGCACCAGATAGTTTACGAAGCGCCTGTGACATCAAACGGGCTTGCAAACCAACGTGAGCGTCACCCATTTCTCCTTCAATTTCAGCTTTAGGAACAAGAGCTGCTACGGAGTCAATCACAACGATATCGACTGCTCCACTACGGACCAAGGCTTCAGCGATTTCCAACGCTTGCTCGCCTGTATCCGGTTGGGACAATAGTAATTCATCAATGTCTACACCCAAGTTTTTCGCATAAACAGGATCTAATGCGTGTTCCGCATCGATAAATGCAGCTTGTCCGCCTTGTTTCTGTGCTTCGGCAATGGCATGTAGCGCAACCGTTGTTTTACCGGAAGACTCAGGGCCGTAAATTTCCACAATCCGGCCTCGCGGATATCCACCGACACCTAATGCAACGTCCAACGAAATGGATCCACTCGAAACCGTGGAAATGCGTTGCCCTTCTTGTTCACCCAATTTCATGATCGAACCTTTACCGAACTGTTTTTCTATTTGCTTTAAAGCCATATCCAGTGCTTGCTTACGTTCACTCATTAAATTTCCCCCTTAACTTTGACTAACTCTATCATACTACGATTTTATCCTTTTGCCAACAAAAAAGCGAATATCTGTTCTCTTATTTTCACTAAGGGATTTTACATTTATGAGTAAAAGAAAATTCGATTTTCCTTAGCAGTTAATAGGATTTTATATAATTTAAAAAAATTTTTAGACCCTGTTGTACAGCCTGTTCGCGGATGTCGTTCCGTAAACCAATCAGATTTAATTTCTCACACACGGTCTCTTTCTCCTTACCGGCGACAGCGATAAAAACCGTACCGCCCGGATGTCCGTCCATTGGTTCTGCACCGGCTACTCCCGTAAAACTAATCGCGTAATCGGAGAGAAGCAGTTTTCGGGTTTCTTTTGCCATTGAGCGGGCGACTTCCTCACTGACAGCCCCAACGGTTTCCAATAATTCTCGGTCAACGCCAACAATATGCTCTTTCACTTCATCGGTATATGAGACGATCGCTCCGTTAAATACAGATGACGCTCCAGACTCAGATACGATTTGAGAAGCAAACTGACCACCCGTCAGACTTTCACAAGAAGCCATCGTAAATTGGTTGGTATGTAGCCATTCGATGATTTGTCGTTCATCCGTGAGTGGTCGGTCGCCCACATAAAATTCACGTGCCCGAGCGATGATTTCTTCTTCCATCGGATCCAGCAATCGGTCGGCGTCTTCTTGGGAGGAACTTTTAGCCGTTAGGCGGATAGTCACGTACCCACCCCCTGCTAGAGGGGCAATTGTCGGATTTGTTTGGTTGCGAATCAGATCGATCAACTCATTTTCCAACGTCGACTCGCCAATGCCTTGAAAAATCAATTCTCGACTGTAAATTTGATACTGAACAAAGTCTCTGTCATATAAGTCAGGAAGAACACCATTTTCAACCAACCATTTCATTTCAGTCGGCACTCCTGGAAGGAAATACCAAACTGTACCTTCAAACTCATAGCAAAGTCCAGGTGCCATTCCAACCTCGTTGTGGAAAACTTTTGCACCGGTGAACGAAAGTGCTTGTTTACGGTTATTTTCCGTCATCGTCAGTTGACGATCGATATAAAATTGTTCGATTTTTTCCATTGTGCCTGGGTCCGTTTCCAATGAGCAACCGAATAAGTCACATGCTGCATCTCTCGTTAAATCATCCTCAGTCGGGCCAAGGCCTCCCGTTACGATGATGATATCTGAGCGTTTCTGGGCAAGCTGAAATGCTTCAAACAGCCGATTTCGGTTATCTCCGATGGTTTGGCGGTAATAAACATCCAATCCCAATGTCGCCATTTTCTTCGATAACCATGAAGCATTTGTATCATCGATTTGACCGAGCAATAACTCTGTGCCGACAGATATGATTTCACACGTTTTTTCTTGGCTCATTTCGAATCCCTCATGACATGCCAATTTTTGATGAAATAATCAACACCGGACCATACCGTAGCCAACGCTGCTAAATACAAAAGGACGGTTCCGATCGGAAAATCGAGATATGAAAAAGGAAAATGGTGCAGCAATAAAAATGCCGTGGCACTGATCTGCAGCACTGTTTTGATTTTACCCATGCTGCTCGCAGCCAAGACAATCCCTTCCCCTGCTGCCACCAGCCGTAAACCCGTCACAGCAAACTCCCGGCTAATGATCAAAATAACAACCCACGCTTCGGCCAAGCCGATTTCCACTAAACAAATCAACGCAGCAGACACGAGAAGCTTGTCAGCTAATGGATCCAAAAATTTACCCAGATTCGTAACCAAATTGTATTTTCGTGCATAGTAGCCATCCACCCAATCGGTAACCGATGCCAGAATAAATAAAATTCCTGCAAGCAAATGGCCTAGTGGTATTTCAGTAGCCCCGATTGAATAGGCCGGCCAATCATATGGTATTTCGAGTAAAATAATGAACAAAGGTATCAATAGAATCCGTGAAAGTGTAATCTTATTTGGTATATTCATCTTTCGTTCCTCCAACTTTTCGAGATCAGCTATATCAGTTGTATTCCGTTTTAGTCTACCATGTTTTTCAAAAATACTTCAGAAATCGCAAAACAAAAATGAATCCTTTGCTTTAGGGGCAAAGGATTTTTATTTCGCTGACAAACGTCATGATTCGTCATTTGAATTTTCTTCTTGGTCCCACAGGATGTGAATCTTTTGGTGGACTTCTTGTTGTGGATCTACTTCATACTCAAATTCCACACCACTGATCGTAAACGTGACCGCAGAAGCATATCCAATGTTAAGTTCCACATGATTTGAATCCGAAGCATCCACCTCTACTGGCGAGTCATCCGAATTAACCATTTGTTCCAGATAGCTTTCTTGGACATCTCCGTCGGCTAAACCACGAACCCATAAATACGTTTCACCATCTACCTCAAACTCGAATTCGAGCGTATCCGCATTCTGCAAACGCACAGTCGTTAATGGAGTCGCAGCATCTTCATCAACTTCTTCGACTTCAATGCTTGGGTCCTGATCTTCTTCATTGGATTCTTCTTCCCCTGATTCATCGCCACCCGTTTCATTTTCCGATTCACCATCATTTTCATCGGATGCAGACTCTTCTTCCTCGTCATTTTCTTCAGGATTAGGCGCAATGAGCCCTTCTTGTTCTGCACTGCCATTTTCGTCGTCACTATCCGTCAAAGCTGGGTGGATATAATTGACGTAGGAATACCAGATTCCGAAGATAATCCCGATTACTAGAATAAAGACCAGTAGTTTCGGTAAAAAAGAAAAGATTGCCGGATTACCTTTTTTGGATCCCCGACTGGCACGTGAAGGGGTAACATACGTTTGCCCAGTATCTTCCTTTTGAGGAAGCTCATTTTTATGCTCTTCCAATAAAGCAAACGGATCCATCCCGAGTGCTTCAGCATATTCTCTGATAAATGCACGAACATAAAAATTCCCTGGCATCTTACTCCAATCGTTTTCCTCAACTGCAGCAAGATATCGGGTTTGAATTTTTGTTTCGTTTTTTATATCTTCTAATGAACGCCCTTGATTGACACGTTCTTCCTGTAAACGTTTACCTATTTCCATTGCTAACACCGTCCACTTTAAAAATCAAACATTGAGAAATCATCATTGGCATTGAAACGATCCGGCTCAATGCTTTCATACGTAATTTCTTGATCGGCATTGCTTCGTAATTCAATAAAATAATCAAAATCATCCAGTGTATAATCGGAATGTTGAACAAAAATATCCGGATGCTCAACGACTTTCACAGCCGGAATTCGCATGACTTCCCTCAAGATTTGCCAATGTTCTTCACTCGATTGTTTGGCAGAAACGACACCGTCTATAATAAAAACATTATCTGTAGAGTATTCATCTTTCATCAACTTCGTCCGAACGGTCTGTTTCAACAGGGTACTGGACAGGAATAGCCATCGTTTGTTCGCAGACACACTGGCAGCCACGATCGATTCTGTTTTTCCGACGCGAGGCATTCCTCTGATTCCGATGAGCATATGTCCGCCTTTATTGTATAACTCAGCCATAAAGTCGACAAGAACACCCAGCTCATCCCGAACAAAGCGAAATGTCTTCTTATCATCCGAATCACTTTTTATGTACCGTCCATGCATTACGGCGAGCTTATCACGTAGTTTCGGTCTTCTGATTTTACGTACTTCGATGATGTCCATAATATCCAATATGATTCGGAGTCGTTTGATTTGTCGATCTTCTTTGCTTAACAACAGCATTCCCCGACGAGCATCTTCCACACCATTGATCATGATGATATTGATTGAAAGCATTCCCATTAATGATGCGATATCTCCAAGTAAACCAGGGCGATTGTGTAGAATTTCATATTCCAGATACCAATCCTTGCGATCATCCACCATGTCTATTCACCCTTTTATCATTAAGTTAACTATTTCACGTTTTGAAAATACTTTATCACTATCATAAATTATTTTACCACTTAGTTAAAGACATTCCTCGATTTTTTAAAAGAAAAACCCGAAAAATGAATGAATTCGTCATTTCTCGGGTTATTTTTACTTATTTGTTTTGTACGAGTTTGACCATCATACTTGCCATGGTCCGTCTTTCATCTTCAGAAGCTACGTTCCAAAGGTCTCTTAAAATCGCTTCCTCATCATTCTTTGCGTCCACTTTACTTGCTAGATGTTCACCGATTTCGTATGCCAAATTATTAATGGTATCTTGTTTCATCCCTTTTTCTTGTGCTTGATTCAGACGGTCACCGAGAAAATCTTTCCACTGGTCAAAATTATCCAATACGGACATGATTCATCCTCCTTTGAAGTTTTTCTCTCTTATCTTCTACGGAAAATCAATCATTATACATATTGAATTATAATCCACCACTTAACCGGATGACTTGACCGTGAATATAGCTCGATTCGTCTGAAAACAAGAAGCGCGTGAGCTTGGCGACATCATTTGGTTGACCGATGCGCATCAAAGGGACTTGTTTGAGCCAGTCGTTTCGTTCCGTCTCGGTTAAATGGCCGGTCATTTTCGTATCGATCATCCCTGGAGCAATCGCATTCACTCGAATGCCAGAGGGTCCGACTTCCTTTGCCAGTGACTTCATGAATGCCAACTGGGCCCCTTTCATCGTTGCGTAGATGGATTCATTACTTGCACCGAGTTCTCCCCAAATGGACGAGAGAATTACAATATTTCCGCTTCTTCGTGCAATCATTTGCGGAAGAAACGATTGTGTGATCAACATCGTGGATTTGACGTGAATCGAATACAATTCGTCCATCTCTTTTTCGGTTGAATCAGTCAATAAGTGATAGCTCGCCTTTCCCTGTGCAAACAGCAGGCTGTGTACGTGAAAAGGGATACTGTCGATAAGCCGATGAATGTCTTCCGATTTCGAAAGGTCTGCTTGAAAGGTCATCAAGACTTGATCATCATCCAATAACGTCAACGTTTTATCAATCGCGGCTTTGTTTTGATGGTAGTGTAAGATAAACTGCCTGGACGGTTCAGCCAAGCTTTGGATCATTTCAAGCGCTAAGTCACTACTTGCGCCGATGACAAGTACCGTTTCCCTCATGCTTATTCCTCTTCAGGCAGAATCATGCACACAGACATGCGGTCTTCATCAATCCAATCCGAAATGACTGAACTCATATCCTCGCGTGTCAAGTTTTCCAACGTTTCGAAAATGTCACGATAATCGACATTCAAATCATGATAGTGGATGATTTGATTCGCTGTTCCTTCCAAATCATTAAAGTCACGGATGAGCTCACCGTATTTCCGTTTCTTAATTCGGTTAAATTCGTCTTCGGCAATCGTCGTGTCTTTTAGGTCCAGAAGCATGGTTTTCACACGTTCACTGAATTCCTCAGGTTTCAACGTACGTCCACCGATCATTGTCACGCCGAACGTTTTTTCCATATAGGATTCCAGTCGCAAATGATCCATGACTAACCCTTCATCATAAAGCTCCTCAAAATACTTCCCGCTCTTGGAAAAATACATATCGGTGACAAGTTCACGGACTAACTCATTTTTCAGTAACTGATCGGTTTGTAGATGCTCTTTTTTATCTTTGATGCCTACCATGCATTTTGGCGTTTGGACGGGCATCCGGATGATTTCTTTTTGTTTGTAGACGGAATCCTTTTCTTCACCATAATCTCTTTGGATCTTTTCAATCGGTGCAAACTCTTTGTTCGACTGATTCGTTTGGACCAAATCTGCCATCTTGTCCAATGAAAAATTACCGATCACAAACAGAGACATGTTGGACGGATGGTAAAATGTCTCGTAGCACGTGTACAAGTCTTCATGAGTAATCGTATAGATGGAATCGACGGTGCCGGCAATATCGATCCGGACTGGATGATTTTCAAACATGGACTGTAATGTACCGAAAAACAGCCGCCAATCGGATTGGTCGTCATACATTCTGATCTCTTGTTCGATAATCCCTTTTTCTTTTTCAACCGTTTCTTCGGTGAAATACGGATCTTGAACGAAGTCCAATAATGTTTCAACGTTTTTTTCCGTATCTGATGTGCTTGAAAACAAATAGGCTGTTTGTGTAAAAGAAGTAAACGCATTGGCGGATGCCCCGCGCTCAGAGAAGTGCTGGAATACATCGCCATCTTCTTTTTCAAACATTTTGTGCTCCAAGAAATGGGCAATCCCATCAGGGACCCGGATGATTTCATCGCTTTGAAGCGGTGTGAACGCTTGGTCGATGGATCCGTATCTGGTCGAAAATATGGCGAATGTTTTCTCGAAGTCTTCTTTTGGATAATAAAAGACATTTAATCCATTGTCTAATTGCTCATGATAAATCGTTTCATTGATTCGCGGAATTTGTAGTTCTCTCATGCTTCTTCCCCTCCATTCTCAGCGGTTAAGAAATAAACGGTATCTAATTTGATTTGTTTCGATACAGTAATGACATCATCTTTTGTCACGGCATCAATCTGATCGATAATCGTTTGTGGTTTTTCCGATTTACCACCGATGATCTGTTGGTGAAAGAGTTCGATGATACCGGAAGAGCGGTCTAGCGTCTCTTTCAATTGGTTAATGATCGCCTTTTTTGTCTGGTTGATTTCTTCGTCTGAAATTTGTCCTTCGCTGATGGTTTGATGTTGTTCTTCAATGATTTCTCGGGCTTGGTCAAATTTTTCAGGTGCAATGCCACTGAAAACGAACAATAAGCCTTTATTGCTTTCAAAGCGTGAAGCAGCATAATAGGCCAAGGAATGCTTTTCACGCACATTCAAAAATAATTTGGAATGAGGATAGCCACCGAACACCCCATTGAATACTTGTAAAGCTGGGAATTCTTTATCCGAAAAATGAACGCCGGTACGATAGCCCATATGGAGTTTGGCTTGTTTGATTTTTTGTTTTTCTGTCACGGTTTGAACGGTTTCAGGAAGCTGAGCCTCCGAACGGACAATCGATACACTTGGTTTTCTTGAAAATGAAAAAGCTGTGTCAATGGACGTTTCCATTTGTGCATTTTCAAAATCGCCAACAACAAAAATATCCAATTGATCTTCAAAAAGCATTTGCTGATAGGTATTGTATAAGCTTTCGCCCGTCAATTGAGGCAAGTCGTCCAAATACCCATGAGAATGAATGCCATATGGCTCATCCTCGCACATTTCATCAATAAGACGCATATTCGCGTATTGCATTTTTTCATCGATGATCGATTGAATTTTATTTTTGAGCGTTTCTTTTTCTTTTTCGACTAATTTTTCATCAAATGCATCCTGCTTTGCTTTTGGCTTCGTCAACACATTGGTTAAAAATTGCAGGCCTTGTTTCGTCAGTGAATCTTCACCTTTAATGAACTTTTCATTCGGTAAATCCAAAACAAATGTGATGATATGGTTCTCGCCTTTTTTTGACCCATAAATTCCGAATTTTGCCCCGTACAATTCATCGAGTCGTTGGCGTAGGGCACGTTCGGACGGATAATCTTCGGTTCCTTTTTGCAAAACAAACGGCAACAACGCCCGCTCCGTGATTCCTTCCCGTTCGAGTGGACGTGTGAATTTCAATGCAATAGTATTGGTTTTGAATTTTTTCGTATGAATCAGATGCAGATCGAACGTATCTTTTTGAATGGACTGTTTCAGTAGTTCGGTCATATGCGTCCTCCTTTTTTTCGTCTTATCCTATAGTTTACATGAATTCGTAGTTTCATACTACAACAGGGGCTTTGTGGGCTCCGTTTCTGAGTAGCCAAAAAAGCCAGCCCCCGATTTGATAGGGCTAGCTTTGTGAGGTCATTGAATGGATGATTCTTCTTGATGTTGGCTGACAAGTACTTTTCTTGGTTTGCTTCCTTCATACGGGCCGACGATACTTCGCTCTTCCATGGCATCGATTAAGCGGGCCGCACGCGTATAGCCAATTCTGAATTTCCGTTGCAGCATTGAAACACTGGCACTCTGCATTTCAATAATCAATTGAACGGCATCATCATACAACTCATCATCGACCTCTTCCATATCCTGAGAGGTCTCTTCCGGAATCATCTCTTCTTGATACTGTGCTTTCTGCTGCGTGATACAATGGTCGACGACGCGCTCCACTTCTTCATCCGATAAGAAGGCTCCTTGAATTCGGGTTGGTTTGGAAGCACCGACCGGCAGAAACAGCATGTCCCCTTTACCGAGCAGTTTTTCCGCTCCGTTTCCGTCTAGAATCGTCCGCGAATCCGTAGCCGATGATACACTAAATGCGATTCGTGAAGGGATATTCGCTTTGATGACACCTGTAATGACATCAACAGACGGTCGTTGGGTTGCAATAATCAGATGGATTCCTGCTGCCCTAGCCATTTGTGCGAGTCGTGTAATGGCATCTTCTACATCATTTGAGGCGACCATCATCAAATCGGCTAACTCATCGATCAATACGACGACATATGGCAGATGCGGATGGTTCTCCCCTTCTTCTTCATTAATTTTGTCGACGTGCTCATTATATCCTTCGATATTCCTGGTACCCGTATCAGAAAACAGATCATATCTGCGTTCCATTTCAGAAACGATTTTCTTCAATGCTTTGGAAGCTTTCTTTGGATCTGTCACAACTGGTGCCAACAAATGAGGAATACCGTTATAGACATTCAGTTCAACCTTTTTTGGGTCAATCATCATCATTTTTACTTCATGCGGTTTTGCCCGAAGGAGGATACTTGTGATAATCCCATTGACACACACACTTTTCCCGCTTCCTGTTGCACCGGCAATCAATAAGTGCGGCATCTTATTCAATTCAGCGGTGATGGATTCACCGGCAATATCTCTTCCCAAACCAAAAAGTAATTTTGAATCTGGCTTGAGGTTCGGTTGCATCACTTCTCTTAAAGAAACTTGAGCAACTTCTGAATTCGGGACTTCGATTCCGATCGCTGACTTACCAGGAATCGGTGCTTCGATCCGAATATCTCTTGCCGCGAGGGCTAAGGCTAAGTCATCATGCAGATTCACAATCTTACTGACTTTGACACCGATATCCGGATAGACTTCATATTTTGTTACCGCTGGCCCGACATGCACTTTGGTGACTTTTGCTTTTACACCAAAGCTATGAAACGTTTGCTCGAGTTTCCGGACCGTTGATTGAATTTGTGACTTTTCATGTTGTTGGGAATGATTCACCGGGTTCGCAAGCAATTGCAATGAAGGCAACCGGTAAGATTCATTTTCAAGCTCCGTCACTGCCATCACTTCATCGGAATCTTCCTCTTTGAAATCCTCAACATTTTCAGTCCATTCGTTCGTCTCTATTTCCCTCACTTCCGGTTCGGCCGCTTCTGTTTGAGAGCTGGCCTGGAAGTCTTCAATCACTGGTTCACTTTTGACGTCATTCACCGTGTATACCGCTTCTTGCTCTTCTTCCTCGTCACGCTCTTCTTTTGCTTCTTTTTTCTCAGCGCGTTTCTCACGCCAGCTGGTGAAGCGATCTTGTAATTTGGAGAAAAATGCACGGATCAAATCAATAAACGAGCGTTCCGTAAGCATGATCAACCCAATCGCAACAGCAAATGTCGCAACCACTTTTGCACCAATACCAGAGAGCAAGTAGTAGCTGGATAGAAACAACACGGCACCAATCATCCCTGCGCCAATCGAAGGGTAAGCGACTTCGCCGTTTTGGTAGGCTTCATAATAGTCCCAGGTCAGCCCAAAAATGTTTTGGCTCGTTGCTTGGACGATATCCTCGAAGGTTTGTACATGGGTGAATAGAAGAAGTGCTGCGAATAAAATATAAAAGCCGATCCATCGTGTTGATTTGAATTCAGGCCATTTTCGCTTGAACAATAAATAAATTCCTATGAAAAAAATAAGTCCACTGATGATGATATACCAAAACCCAAATAGCCATTGCAATAACGTAACTAGTACATGCGGAATCACACCACTGGATATCGGTGGGATTCCACTTGAAAAAATGGCAAATAAAATAAATGCGAAACCTATTAATTCAAAGTAGAGGTTATTTTTGCGGTTATTCTTTTTTCTATTTCTCTTTTTCTTTTTAGCCACGATCATTCACCTCGAAAAAATCAGTAAAGCAGCCAACATCTAGGCTGCTTGTCGTTTCTCCATTATATCATACCATCGAGGTGATGAAAGTAGGTTCTTTCGATATTCATACGGTCAGGATCAAGTTGACTTGGAATTTAAAAAGTTTACTTGGTTAAAACGTCGACCTTTGATTCAAGAGAATTTAAAGGCGTTGTCAATGTGTCGATCGAACAAAATTTGAATCTCAAAGCATTGAGAGGACTTGTCAATGCGTTGAACGAGCAAAATTCACATCTCAACGCATTGAGAAGGTTCAAAAGTATATCTTTGAGCCGGGTTGTAAGTGATTTTTCATATAGTCATTCGGATCTGTTGAAACCATTTGAATGATCTCATAGGCTGAAAGTTCATTATTTTTGACAACCTTAAGTGTTGCCTGGTCTACCGTAATCCAGCGGGTCGACTCGTCCTCTTCCTCTTCAAAAACTTCTTCATAGGATAAAGGGGTATAGTGAATCATTGGATCACCTGCTCTTCCTTATTTCCGTCAATCATTTCATTCAGTTTCTTGATGGCTTCATTCACTCCACCGATTTCATCAATCAACCCGTATTTGACAGCATCATCACCAATGACATTCGTTCCAATATCTCGAGTCAAATTCCCTTTTTCGAACATTAATTCCTTGAATTTTTCCTCTTCGATATTGGAATGACTGGTGACAAACCGGATGACACGGTCTTGCATTTTATCCAAATACTCAAAGGTTTGTGGGACACCGATCACTAATCCTGTCAATCGGATCGGGTGAATCGTCATCGTCGCTGTTTCCGTAATGAACGAATAATCCGCACTTACGGCGATCGGTACCCCGATACTATGTCCACCTCCGAGTACGATCGAGACTGTCGGCTTGGACAAGGAAGCGACCATCTCAGATAGGGCTAGTCCTGCCTCGACATCTCCACCTACAGTATTTAGAAGTAGAATCACACCTTCAATCTTAGGGTTCTGTTCAATCGCAACCAACTGTGGAATGACGTGTTCATATTTGGTCGTTTTATTTTTGGAGGGGAGCTGCATATGCCCTTCAATTTGACCGATGATCGGCAAAATATGAATATTTGAGTCTGGTGCTGAGGGTACATTTGTTTGACCTAATTGCTTGATTTTGTCTACGAGTGATTCTTCTTGTCCATCCTCTTGGGGTTGTGTTTCATTACGTTGTTTATCACTCATAAGCACACCACCTTTTTATTCTAGTGTGTGCCGAACCAAACGCTTCATACTTCAAAAATGAAATTGATGAGATGACATAAAAAATCCGCAAGCACTCGCCTGCGGATCCCTCTTATAGACCTAATTCTTCAAATAATTGTTTTTCTTGCTCTTCGTTCAACGGAATCAACGGGAGTCTGACGGAGCCGACGTTAATCCCTTTTTTGTTCAGTGCAGCTTTTACTGGAGCCGGGGAAGGTGCCATAAAGCATGCGTCCATTTTCGGTAATAGCGTCCGGTGTAGCTTCCCAGCTTTTTGCACATCTCCTGATTCAAAAGCTTGAACCATCTCTTGCATTTCGTTTCCGATGACGTGTGAGGCAACGGAGACAATTCCAGCTGAACCGACGGCTAAAGACGGAAGCGTTAAGCCATCATCCCCACTGTATAGGGAAAAATCACTTGGCGTTTGTTCGATGATTTCACTCATCCGGTCTAAATCACCTGTTGCATCTTTTGTACTGACGATGTTCGGAATTTTTGAGAGTCGAACGGTCGTTTCGGTAGATAAATCCACGACCGAACGGCCCGGAATGTTATAAAGCATAATCGGAAGCTCGGTAGATTCGGCGATTTGCTTAAAATGCTGGTACAAGCCTTCTTGACTTGGCTTATTGTAATAAGGGGTGACGAGCATAATTCCATCGACACCTGTTTTGGAAGCCTCTTTTGTCAGTTCAACCGTACCTTTTGTGTTGTTGCTTCCCGTACCTGCAAGGACGGTAGCACGACCGTTGACCACTTTAGCGACATGCTCAAACAGTGTCAGCTTCTCGTCGTTCGATAACGTTGGAGACTCACCGGTCGTCCCACCCACAACAAGGCCATCGGAACCATTTTCAATTAAGTATTCAACGAGTTCGGTCGTTTTTTCCAAATCCAATTCCAAATTTTCATCAAATGGTGTCACCATTGCTGTGAGTACTTTTCCGAAATCCACACTTACCAACTCCTCTACGTATTCAATAGAAATTTATCATGTAATGCGTTTACGGCTTTTTCTAGGTCCGTTTCTTTAATCAGTAGCCAAATGGTCGTATGGCTGTCTGCAGATTGTAAGATTTGAATCTGATGTTCAGCTAATGCGGAAACGACTTTGGCAGCGACTCCCGGAACTCCTTGAATCCCTGCGCCGACTGCGGATACTTTGGCACAGTTCTCATTCAATTCATACGTGACATCCAGTCGCTCGACAATCTCCTGCGTCAACGTTAATTTATCGTTTGGCACAGTAAATGTCAGTCCTTTTGAGAAAATATTAAAGAAATCAACCGAGATTCCCGCTGAAGCCAATTCATTCAATAACCGGTCATGCAACTGCATCGATTGTTCTTCAGCAGACGTTACATTCACTTGGGTGATACCGGCTTGGTGGGCAATCCCTGTTACCAATTGATCCTTGAATCCTCTGTCAAGGACAGCTGTTTTTTTGAATGTCACGAGGGTTCCTTCATCATCTAGGTACGTCGATCGGACACGGATTTGAATTTTTTCTTGCATGGCAATTTCAACAGCCCTTGGATGGATGACCTTACTACCTTCATAAGCCAAATGAACGATCTCATTGTAAGTCATCACTTTTAGCGTTTTTGCATTTTTGACGATGCCTGGGTCAGCTGTTTTGATTCCATTCACATCCGTAAATATATCGACATAGTCCGCTTCCAATGCGGCACCTAAGGCAACTGCAGAAGTATCGGAGCCACCCCTACCTAATGTGGTGATGTTTCCGTCCTCATCTTCTCCTTGAAAACCGGCCACAACGACAACATCATTCGTCCGGAAATATTTCAGCAATTCATCGGGAATCACTTTATTGATTCGTGCATCCATATGGTCATTCGTGGTCAAAATACCCGCTTTAGGACCTGAAAGTGCTGAGGCGACCATACCTTGTTCTTGTAGTTCATTAGCCATCACAATCGAAGAGATCAATTCCCCTGTCGACATTAAGACGTCCATTTCCCTCGCTGTCAGGCGAGTATTCGGGTAATTCACCAGATCCAAAAGCGTATCCGTAGCATAAGGCTCGCCTTTTCGGCCCATTGCAGAAACGACAACGACAACCTTGTATCCTTCTTCGGTTGCCTGTTGAATGTGACGAATGGCATGTTTCCGGCTTTCTTGATTACGAACAGATGTCCCACCGAATTTTTGTACTAAAAATCTCATATTCCACCTCAACCATTAAGCATTATTTTGCAATCGAACATAACTTTGAGCAATTTGGACCGAATTCCAAGCTGCCCCTTTTAATAAGTTATCCGAAACGACCCATAGGTGGAATCCGTTCGGCACATCAAGATCTTTTCTGATTCGTCCAACAAAAACATCCGTTTTTCCTTCGGCAGAAAGTGGTGTCGGATAAACCTGATTATTGATATCGTCTTCCAAGGTGATTCCAGGTGCATCCTTTAAAACACCCTGGAACTGGCTAATGGAAATATCATCGCGGTCAATTTCGACATAAATGCTTTCTGCATGCGAGTAATAAAATGGCAGACGGACACACGTAGCCGCAACCTGTAATGACTGATCATGCATAATTTTTTTCGTTTCATTGATCATTTTCATTTCTTCAAACGTATAGTGATTATCCTGAAAAACATCGATTTGTGGAAGTGCGTTAAACGCAATCGGATAATGTTTTTTCTCACCTTTGACCGGAAGGACTTCCGTGAACACTTCATCATTGTTCAACATGGCCTCGGATTGATGAGTCAACTCTTCGACCGCTTGATTACCTGCTCCGGAAACCGACTGATAGGTAGAAACAATCACACGCCTCAATCCGTATTTTTGTCGGATCGGCTCCAGTGCTGCCACCATTTGAATGGTTGAACAGTTCGGGTTCGCTATGATCCCTTGATGGCTTTGGATATCGGTTTCATTGACTTCTGGAACCACTAAAGGAACGTTCGGATCCATCCGGTAAGCACTGGTATTATCAATAACAACAGTGCCCCGCTTCACTGCCTCAGGGGCTAGTTGTTTGGATACAGAGCCACCTGCTGAGAAAAATGCAAGGTCTACCCCTTCAAATTGTTCAGGTAAAGCTTCTTTTATTTCATACGTTTCTCCCTTAAACGTGACTGTTTTTCCAACTGAACGCTTGGACGCCAATGGGATCAAGTTTTTTATCGGGAAATCGACTTTTTCTAATGATTCGATAATTCGTTCACCGACCGCGCCTGTTACGCCGACGATGGCAACTGTGTATTGCTTCGTGTTTGTCACGAACATACCCTCCCCAAAAAAGCTTCTTTATTTCACTATTTTATCATATCCAGGCTTGATTCACACGTCATCATATTCACGCATCAGGGGTTGGATTTGTTTTCCATCAAGGGCATACTCAATGGTTTCAGGAATCAGATCCATATGGGCAACAAGGGAATCTGGCTTTTTATAAGGATGATCCTGGCCATAAGGGACAAAATACACATTTTTGGCCGAAAGTAATTTACCTAAATTCATCGCATTTAGTCCAAGGGCATCATTGGTTGAAATGGCCAAAACGACTGGACTTCCATTTCGCAAAGTAGCTTTTGCGGCCATTAGAGGAGGAGTATTCGTAAGCGCGTTCGCAAATTTACTCATCGAATTCCCTGTCAATGGTGCAAGTAACATGCAATCAAGAGGAGCCTGTGGACCAAGTGGTTCGGCTTCAGGCATCGTGCGGATCAGCTCCTTACCCGTGATACTGCGAATTCGCTCCAAATGATCCTTTGCTTTGCCGAATTTAGTATCCGTATCTTGTACGGTATAAGAGACGACCGGAACAACGTCCGCTCCCATATCGACTAACTTTTGTATTTGAGGGAAGATTTGTTCATACGTACAATGAGAACCTGTCAGTCCAAAACCGATGCGCTTACCTTTCAAATCCATAACTCATTCACTCCTGTTGGTTTATTCTTCCTCGTTCAAAATATGATGAATGACATGCGCAAGAATTTTTCCTGCTGATTTAGGCGCTACAATACCAGGTAATCCTGGAGCCTCGATGGCTCGAACGCCGATTCGTTTCGCATAACGATAATCGACGCCTCCAGGCTTTGACGCCAAATCAATAATTAAACTATCTTTAGGCAAAGATCGAATGATAGTCGGGGTCACAACCAGCTCCGGAATGGTATTGATCAGTAGATTGCACGTTTCCAAAGATTCCGCCAGTTGATCAAATGGAATCGGTTCTGCATGATATTCGTACACTCTTGCCAAATCAATCGTCGAGCGAGCTGAAACAGATACGTTTGCACCTAAGCCTTTAAACGAATGCACTAACGTTTTACCGACTCTCCCAAATCCTAATATCGTAATATTTGAATCATGAAGGGTGAAATCAGTATACTGGATTGCTAGCATCAACGTTCCTTCTGCGGTAGGGATCGAATTATAAATCGCCACATCATCCCGCTCAAACAACGGAACGCTCATCCCTTTAAAGGTATCCAATTCTTCCAAGTAAGGTGTCATAATTCCCGTAAATAGATAACAATCATCCGGCAACTCGGCAAACCACTCTTTTTCTAGAAGTGGCGATTCCTCCGCATAATGTGCCTCTGCGTAACCACTGGCATCAAGACCGGTGATCGGCAGCACCACCGCATTTAACTCTTGTTTGTAAACTTGATCGGGCCGGGTGAGCTGAACATCCGACAGCTGTTCCTTCGCTTCTTCAAAGCCAATTGCATAAATGTTGGCATCACTTAAAACGAGCTGTTCCATCATTTCCAAATGACGTGCATCCCCACCGACAAATAAGATTGATTTTCCAGTTAACATTTTCTCAACTCCCAAACCATGTCATTCACACACGGTATATCCTATGTAGAAAGGCGTGGAATGTGAGTTGTTTTGTATGTTTAGCCTCCCACCTTGGCCTATCCTTAGTGGAGGACGAGTGTCTATTGATCGGGTTTTAGCCACACCTAAGATTGTCAGCGACATTTGAGCTTTTTTAAATCATCAAATGGCGGTGAGAACGACTGTCAGCGACATTTGAAACTTTTCAAACCGTCAAATGGCGCTGAGAACACCCGTCAGCGACATTCGAAACTTTTTAAACCGTCAAATGGCGCTGAGAACATCTGTCAGCGACATTCGAAACTTTTTAAACCGTCAAATGGCGCTGAGAACATCTGTCAGCGACATTCGAAACTTTTTAAACTGCCAAATGGCGCTGAGAATACTTGTCAGCGACATTTGAGCTTTTTTAAATCGTCAAATGGCGGTGAGAATAACAAAAAACTGCCGAGTTTCAAACGGCAGTTTCAAATTAAACTATTTACTTTTTCTTTTCACAACAATGAGATCGTCTCCAATGACTTCAAGATCTGTCCAACGTATTTTGGTTGTATTTTCTCCCTTTCGGAAACCGAGTAGGTTGTAATCTTGAATGACGATCTCTTCGACCATCCCATCGATCGGATTAATTTTCAAATCCGTTTGTCCAAGTACGCCTAAACGAACGCCATAATCTGCATCAATCAATTCTTTTCCGGATAATTCTTTGAAACGCATGGCCGTCCTCCTAAAAACGTATTTTATACTATTTATACGTCGGCCGGATGAATGAATGCCCGAGAAGGATCATTTTCAAAAATTAAATCAGCTAACTCATTCACATCTTGCAAGGTGACCGATTCCACTTTTGATATCAAATCATCAGCTGTGTGATGAAGTAAATTCAATAACGCGGTTTTACCATTTTTTTGCATACGGCTAGTCGAATGTTCCAGTCCAAGAATGAGTTGACCTTTCATTTGTTCTTTTGATTGCTCAAGTTCTTTATCCGTCATCCCTTTGGTTGATAAATCCTTCGTCACTTGCAGAATGACTTGTTCCATTTCTTCTGCCTGTGACGGATTTGTGCCTCCATAAAGGACAACCAACCCATTATCTTTAAACGTACTATGGTAGGAAAAGACAGAATACGCAAGTCCTCTTTCTTCCCTGATTTCTTGAAATAAGCGTGAACTCATACTGCCACCAATAATATTATCAAGAATCGCCATCGCAAAGATTCGATCATCCGTAATCGGAACGCCCGGAAAACCCAAACATAAATGTGCTTGATTCGCTTCTTTTTCCTCAATATAATTCACAGGAGTGAATGCTGAATAAAGCGAGTCATCATTCAGTTCGTTATTCGGAAAGTCACTCATTGATTCTGCCATCTGATCGATCAGGGACTGATTGATGTTCCCGGCAACTGAAATGACAATTCGATTCGGCACATAATATTGATTCCGATACCTGAGGATGTCTTTCCGATGAATGTTGGCTAGTGACTCTTTTGTTCCGAGAACGGAATGACTGAGTGGGTGGCCTTGAAAGCTTTGATCATGCAAATAATCGTGTATGATATCGTCGGGCGTATCTTCAACCATATCGATTTCTTCTTCGATCACCTTTTTCTCTCGCTCTAACTCTTTTTCATCGAAAGTTGAATTCAAAAACATATCGGACAAGACATTCCAAGCGAATCCAGCATGTCGGTCGACAACAGTGGCGTAAATGCTCGTGTATTCTTTACTTGTGAATGCATTGACATCCCCACCAATGGAATCAAATGCTTCTGCGATTTCCTTTG
Organism: uncultured Bacillaceae bacterium; assembly: GCA_937958375.1. Lineage (GTDB taxonomy): Bacteria > Bacillota > Bacilli > Bacillales > Alkalibacillaceae > Allobacillus. The sequence continues at coordinate 3,253 of CALGNY010000254.1, read as the reverse complement.
CAGTAAACTTTTCGGTTCCTTTAAACATCATGTGCTCAATCAGGTGGGAAATGCCATGATGTCTCTCTTCATTCCTCGAACCAGCCAGTATCCAAATACCGATGGAAACTGACCGGGCACCAGGTATATGTTCTTGAACGATACGTATCCCATTATCCAGTTTCTCCGTAACAACCATCCAAAATCTCTCCACTTCTTCAATCTCTCTATTTTTATTTTATTCAAAAAACTTGTCTCATAAAAAAAGAACTGGTTTACGTACCAGCTCCTCTTTCGCAAACATTATTATTTTAACATAAAAAGATTATTTTTGTTCATTTTCTTTTGCATCTTGTTCCTTCAACGCGGCTTTTCTGGAAAGATTCACTCGTCCTTGTCGGTCGATTTCTTTCACTTTCACAAGCATTTCATCGCCTACATTTGCAACATCAGATACTTGCTTGACATGTTTTTCATCCAATTCACTGATGTGGACAAGACCGTCTTTTCCATCAAAGATTTCAACGAACGCACCAAATTTCTCAACGCGTTTCACTTTTCCAAGATAAATCTTACCGACTTCAACTTCTTGAACGAGACTTTCGATAATTTTCTTGGCCTCTTCAATTTTTTCAAGGTTAACAGAAGAAATGAAGATGGTACCATCTTGTTCAATGTCGATTTTGACATCGGTTTGCTCGATGATCTTATTGATTTGCTTTCCACTTGGTCCAATGACGTCTCGGATTTTATCTGGGTTGATGGTCATGGACACAATTTTCGGTGCATATTCAGATAACTGGTCACGAGACTCTGGGATCGTGCTAAGCATGTGATCCAAGATATCCATCCGGCCTTTTTTCCCTTGAGACAGCGCCTCTTCCAATATGTCACGGGATAAACCATCTACTTTGATATCCATTTGAAGTGCAGTGATCCCTTTAGATGTACCGGCAACTTTAAAGTCCATGTCTCCTAGCGCATCTTCCATGCCTTGAATATCGGTCAACACACTATAATTTTCACCTGATTTAACTAATCCCATCGCAATTCCGGCAACTGGGGCTTTGATCGGTACACCTGCATCCATCATTGCCATCGTACTTGCGCAAATACTTGCCTGACTGCTTGATCCGTTTGACTCCAATACTTCGGATACGACTCGAATCGTATATGGAAAGTCTTTTTCATCCGGAATAATCGGTTCGAGTGCACGTTCACCCAACGCACCGTGCCCAATTTCACGGCGACCTGGTCCGCGCATCGGTCCTGTTTCTCCGACACTGTATTGTGGGAAGTTATAATGATGCATAAAACGTTTGGATTCTTCCAAGTCAAGCCCGTCCAACACTTGAACATCACCTAAAGCACCTAACGTACACACACTAAGTACTTGTGTTTGTCCACGTGTAAACATGGCAGAGCCATGTGTCCGTGGCAAAACTTCCGTCCGTGAATTCAGTGGTCGGATTTCATCCAAGCCTCGTCCATCTGGTCGGACTTTTTCTTCTGTAATCAAACGTCTGACTTCTTCTTTGACAAGTGTATCCAAAACGGCTTTCACCTGTTTAATCGTGTCTTCATCGGATTCTTGTTGTTCATATTCTTCAACAACAGAATCTTTTACGGCATCGATTGCTTCTTCACGAGCTTTCTTTTCTTCTGTTTGAATGGCATCAACCAGACGATCTTTCGCTTTTTGTGTGACTGCTTCTTTAATCGATTCCTCTGGCGTAAAGAGTGTGACTTCCATTTTCTCTTTGCCGACTTCAGCAACGATTTCTTCTTGGAAAGCAACCAGTCGTTTAATTTCTTCATGGCCAAGCATAATAGCTTCCAACATGACATCCTCAGGAACTTCATTGGCACCCGCTTCAACCATGTTGATCGCATCTTTTGTGCCGGCAACCGTTAGTTCAATATCACTTTCATTCATTTGTTCAATCGTCGGGTTAATGATCAACTCTCCATTTACACGACCGACTTGAACGCCAGCAATCGGGCCTTCAAAAGGAATGTCAGAAACGCAGAGGGCTAACGAAGAGCCAATCATCGCGGCAATTTCCGATGAACAATCTTGTTCAACACTCATTACCGTGCTGATCACTTGGACTTCGTTTCGGAAACCATCCGCAAAGAGTGGTCGAATGGGACGGTCAATCAAACGTGAAGTCAATACCGCTTTATCACTCGGCTTTCCTTCCCGTTTCAAAAACCCTCCAGGAATTTTACCTACCGCATATAACTTCTCTTCATAATTGATGGTCAGCGGAAAGAAAGGCAGATCTTTTGGTTCACTGGAGGCTGTAGCAGCCACAAGAACGGATGTATCTCCGTAACGGACCATCACAGAGCCGTTCGCTTGTTTGGCTACTTCACCAATTTCGAACGTTAGCTTACGTCCTGCTAAGTCGATCGAAAAAGTTTTCTTTTCATTTGCCATATTTATAATACTCCTCTCAAATCTCATCGCTTACTTGTATATTTTCACATTTTTATTTTAATACGCAACGAGTCGTATGTAAAACTGACAAAAACGTTTTTTAACCATAAAGAAAAAAGCGGGAAACACAGTCCCCGCTTCTTTCCGTACATTATCTGCGTAGTCCAAGTTTTTGGATCAATTCACGGTAACGTTGCACATCATTTTCACGTAAATAGTTCAGTAAATTACGACGTTTACCAACCATTTTCATCAAACCACGGCGTGAGTGATGGTCTTTCTTGTGCTCACGTAAATGGTCGTTTAGAGTTGTGATTTGCTCAGTTAGGATAGCAACTTGAACTTCTGGAGAACCTGTATCGTTCTCATGTGTCTTGAATTCGCTGATGATTTCGTTCTTACGCTCTTGTGAAATAGCCATCCTATTCACCTCCTATTTTTATTGAATCCCCTTAGTCCTAGCATTCGGCGGAGAACTCGGTATGCCAAGAGTAAGGTTATTTCTTACAGTATTAAGATTACTCTTCTCAAACAAAAAATGCAAGTGATTTAATTGAGTTTATCCAATACTTTTTTTGCATCGACTTCATCAAGCTTCAATTGCTCAATCAATTGATCGACACCCTGGTAGGCAACTTCATCCCGTAAATAGGCCAGAAAGTCGACTTGAATGGTTTTTCCATACAAATTTTCATTAAGATCGAACACATGAACTTCAATCGAAGGCTTTGTATGTTCATTCTCAAAGGTCGGATTGTAACCGATGCTCGCCATTCCTTTATACGTTTGCCCTGAAATGTGGGCAGTGACGGCATAAATGCCGACTTTGGG
>CALGNY010000253.1 GCA_937958375.1 uncultured Bacillaceae bacterium | reverse complement strand
GGCCAAGGTCGCATAAGTCCTTACAATAGGCGCATATATCACCGCCAACGTCACATATAACGTCCAGACATCTCGAAAAATTCCCACCTCCACATCTTGTCCTCCAAAAAGTCTTGCAAATCCCGATAAATTTAGTTAAAATTATTGGTATGGATTTGTGTGCAAGCATAGGAGGTCAAAGATATGTACGGTGTGTTAGTCACATTGCTTTTCATTAATGCAATTGCTTTAATTATATCCATCTTACTTCAACCTGGAAAAAGTGCAGGACTATCCGGAGCGATTACCGGTGGCGCTGAACAGCTTTTCGGGAAGCAAAAAGCTCGTGGTCTGGAAGGTGTTTTGCACCGCTTGACGATCATTTTAGGAATCACGTTTATGATCATCACATTTTTGCTAGGCTACATTGTATCTTAATAAATGTCCGTAAAACAGTAAGTGTAAAGGCTTGCTGTTTTTTTACGTTTAGGTTATTTTTTTCAGTAGGATGACACCCCAGAGATCCACACTCACATCATCGTCAGTCACCACAAGGAAACACACCCCCTTCCGTATGATTAATCCAATTTCATTCAGGGAAACTTACTAACAGATCTATGTCGGCAGGAAACAAGGAGGAAAACATCCATGCAAATCAAAAAACCAGAACCGTTTACGTTTGAAGCAGGAGACCGAGCCGTTTTACTACTACACGGATTCACGGGGCATTCGGCTGATGTCCGTATGCTCGGTCGCTTTTTGGAAAAGAAAGGCTACACATCTCATGCACCAATTTATGAAGGACATGGCGAGCCGCCAGAAAAATTGGTGGGTACGACAGCCGATCAATGGTGGGAGGATGTGCTGAGCGGTTATCAGCATCTAAAAGACTTAGGTTACGACGAAATCGCTGTAGCCGGTCTTTCACTCGGTGGCGTTTTCAGTTTGAGACTGGGTTATGAGAAACCTGTCAAAGGTATCGCACCCATAAGTACGCCCGTCTTTTTTGACAACATCAAAGAGCTATCTGTCGGATTCAAAAAGTTCGCAAAGGAATATAAGCAGCTGGAACAGAAAGAAGCGGACGAAATCGAAAAAGAGGTTGATGCGCTCTTTGAGAAGTCCGACGAAACGTTTGATTCGTTAAGCGAGTTAATCAAGGAAGTCCATGATCATATTGATGAGATTTATGCCCCGACACTTGTGCTTCAACCTGAAGAAGATGAATTAATCAACAAGGACAGTGCAAATTATATATATGAAAATGTGCAATCGGATGAGAAGGACATCAAATGGTATGAAGGTGCGCCACATGTCATCACGCTAAGTGATTACAAAGGGCAGGTTCATGAAGATGTCTATGAATTTCTAGAAAAATTGGACTGGAAAAAATAACGATTGCAAAGAGGTGACGAATTGATGAGTGAATTGAAGGATCAGCTTCTGGCATATTTTCAAGAAGATGCAACTCACCCGCTTGCTGTTGAAGAAATCCAAGAAATTTTCTCAGCGGAATCAAGTGAGGACTTGATGGAACTGATGAAGGCGTTGAATGAGTTGGAAGAAGAGGGTGAACTCGTTCGCACACGGAAAAACCGATACGGCTTGCCGGAAAAAATGAATCTTATCCGCGGAACGGTTCAAATGCACGCGAAAGGGTTTGCTTTTCTGATTCCCGATGATGAAGCGAAAGATGATGTGTATATCAACAGCCATGATTTGATGTCTGCCATGAATGGGGACGTCGTGTTGGTACGGGTGAGTACAGCTTCTATGGACGGAAATCGGCCAGAAGGCGTGGTCATTCGGATTCTGGAACGAAAAAATGATCAGATTGTTGGAACATACCAGGATAATGGGCGTTTCGGGTTTGTCATTGCGGATGACAAACGGATCCCGAATGATATTTTTATTCAAGAAGGCAATAACAAAGGTGCCGTTGATGGTCATAAAGTCATTGTGAAAATTACGGAGTTTCCGAAAGAAAAGCGCAGTGCGGAAGGCGAAGTCGTCGATATTCTCGGGCATGTGAACGACCCGGGCATCGATATTTTGTCAATCATTTATAAGCACGGCATCAAAGCAGAGTTCGACCCGGAGACCTTAGAGCATGCCAATTCGGTACCCGATGAAATCGAGCCATCCGAATTGGAAGGTCGTCGTGATTTGCGCAATGAACAAATCGTCACGATTGATGGCGCAGATGCAAAGGACTTGGACGACGCAGTTCGAGTAGAAAAACTCGATAACGGGAATTATTTGCTCGGTGTTTATATCGCCGATGTCTCTTATTACGTGACGGAAGGGTCGCCGATTGACCAAGAAGCGTTTGAGCGCGGGACGAGTTCTTACTTGACCGATCGCGTCATTCCGATGATCCCCCACCGTCTGTCAAACGGGATTTGTTCCTTGAATCCACAAGTCGATCGCCTGACGCTCAGCTGCGAAATGGAAATCGACCAAAAAGGACAGGTAGTCAAGCATGAAATCTTCCCGGCGGTCATCAAAACAACCGAGCGGATGACCTATTCTGCGGTGAATTCCATATTAGGCCGTGAAGATCCGACCATTCGAGAAAAATACGAAAGCCTTGTGCCGATGTTTGAAGCGATGGAAGAATTGGCCTCGATCTTACGGAAAAAACGAATGGACCGTGGCGCAATTGATTTTGATTTTAAAGAAGCCGGAATCGTTGTGGATGACCAAGGCCACCCGCTTGATATCAAAATATTGGAGCGCGGGGTTGCCGAGCGGTTAATCGAAGAATTCATGTTGGCCGCAAACGAAACGATTGCGGAACATTTTCATTGGATGGACGTTCCTTTCATCCACCGTATTCACGAAGATCCGGATGCATCGAAATTGCAGCGGTTTTTCGAATTCGTTGCAAACCTTGGCCATGTCATCAAAGGAACAAGCGACGATGTTCATCCGAAAGCATTGCAACAAGTGCTGAATGATATTGCCGGCAGCAAAGAGGATATGGTCGTCAATAAACTGATGCTTCGTTCCATGCAGCAAGCCAAATATTCCCCCGAATCGATCGGACACTTTGGCTTGGCGACTGATTTTTACACCCATTTCACCTCACCGATTCGCCGGTACCCAGATTTGATTGTCCACCGGTTGATCCGAACGTATTTAATCGATGGTGATTTAAGCGAACAGACGGTTGAAGATTGGAAAGAAAAATTACCTGAAATCGCAAAGCAAACATCAGCAGCCGAACGCAGATCCGTCGATGCGGAAAGGGAAACGGATGACCTGAAGAAAGCTGAATTTATGACGGATAAAATTGGTGAGGAATTCGATGCGATTGTAAGTTCCGTGACAAACTTCGGATTATTTGTCGAGTTGCCGAATACGATTGAAGGTCTTGTGCATGTCAGCTATTTGACAGATGATTATTACCATTATGATGACCGCCATCAAGTCATGATCGGCGAACGGACAGGCAAGATTTTCCGGATCGGGGATGAAGTTCGCGTCCGTGTCATCGGAACAAGCATTGAAGAACGCTCCGTCGACTTTGAAATCGTCGGCATGGAAAAACCTAAGCCAAAAGGTCGAAGAAGCGGGCGGAAGATTAAATAACTAGAAGACCCTATCGTCAAGTTGATTGACGATAGGGTCGTTTATTGTTTGCGTATTGGTTTATCAGGAAGGGTAGTGGCCTAATTTTGGGTGCTATCCCTTTTGAGAGTGCTTCTATCGGAGGGTAGCTCGTTAATTTTGGTTGTATCCTTTCTGAGAGAGCTTTTATCGGAGGGTAACTCATTAATCTCGTTTGCTACCCTTTTTGAGAGAGGTTCTATTGTAGGGTAGCCTGCAGATTTTGTCCCCTATCCTTCCTGAGATCGCTTCTATTGGAGGCTGGCTCACTTATTTCGGTGCTATCCTCTTTGATAGTGCTTCTCACGAGGGGTAGCTCACCCTTTTCGAACGCTATCCTCTTTGATAGTGCTTCTCACGAAGGCTGGCTCACCCATTTCAAAGGCTACCCTCTTTGATATCGTTTCTCATATGGCGTATCACCGAAACCGCAGCACTTACCCTCCGATAGGGTTTCCTTCCACGACCGAACCCAGCAGAAAACGCGTCATCATGCCAAAGTTTATTCCTTAATCCATCTACCATGCAACACCCATGGATCCTGAAACGTAAATGCGTCTTCATCCGGAACTTTTGCTCTCGATTCGTCGGTCAAATCAAACCGGACATACATTTCATCCTCACTCTGTTGGGCAAGGCGATTCCGAGCATGCATGATCGTTTTTAATAAACCAGGTTGTTCCCAAAGATCATCCCATAAATAGATGGTTTGTGCATATTTGTATTTTTTCTGATCTTCTTTCACGATGACAAAACGGTCTTCAGCCGAATTTTTAAACAGTAACCAATCGGTCAACTCATTTTCTTTGAATAACGTTGGACTAGCCGGAAATGGATAATAACTTTCATATGGAAAAATGATGGTCGGGTCATTTGCGATCGGTTCCAACCACTTTTTCTTCTCATCCAACTCAGTCACTTCCGTCCACAATTCACCGGATTCAGTGTCCAATTTTTCAGGCTCGATTAGTGTTGAAGCGTGAAGCGAAATCAATTCAGGAAGCCCCAACTTATTTAGTACCTTCATTCCAGAATAGTTGTGGCGCTGTGTATTGCCGCCAATCCAATTGATGTCATCAAGCTTTTTTATTTCATCCATGACTTGTTCAAGAAGTTTCGTCGCAAGACCTTCACCGCGAAATCTTACGTCCGTCCGCAGTCTTCCAAGCATCGCGTATTGTTCGGCGAAAATCGTGTAGCCACCAACTGATGCTAGCTGACCATCCACAAACAAGCCATATACCATATGCTCCTTGTGTTCAATCAACCGGTCGAAAATCCGTACGACATAATCATCTTCAATATCTGTTTGCATTTGTTCAAGTTTAGTTCGATCACTGAGTCCAAGTTCTCTGAATTGGATTGTATTAATCACAACTGGCTGCCTCCCTACCTCGTAAAATCCCGTTAATCTTCTGTGATTTCCCTCATATCTTGCCACAAATCTTCTCAAATTGTCTATAAAAAAATTTGCTTTTAGATCGGCGTGTACGGGTGGTTATGTAAATGCCTCTAGCCTACTATGCCCGAATAAGACATAAATCGGCTACGCATAACCGGTGATAGAAGGCTTCTATGGCCGATTACACGCAAAA
>CALGNY010000252.1 GCA_937958375.1 uncultured Bacillaceae bacterium | reverse complement strand
GTGAGCGAGCGCTCAACCATGGATACTTTATTGCTCACTCGTAAACCAGTCATATAACTCATCAGATTCGATGGAGAAATGGGCACCTGTAAGTTTTTCTAGACGAATCACACCTTCAACGGAAGTATCTAACTGATCCTCTCGTACTCTCCAAGTATGTGGCTCTTTTGAAAATTGTTCATGCTCCGTCACGACTTCAAAATATTGCATTGGCTCTTGGTTGTACGTACCTTCATATTCGAAGACTCTGACATGTCCTACTTCTTCTTCAAACTCACCTTCTCCATCACCCATCAACACTTCAAATACACGATAACCATCTTCGTCATGGTAGAATTCGATTTCCTTATTTGTTGTTGTATATTGAGTTAAATGACCTAATGATTGGAAACTCACTTCCCCACTATAATAAGCTTCTGGAGCATCCACTTGAGTAGCGACAATGTTCAAGTTGACGTCACCTGTTTTTCCTTGGAAATCGATGTCGTTATCACTATGCGGCCAGTCCACAACGACCCGGAAGCTTTCCGTATCATTTTCCAATGCAAATGAGCTATTCAAATCAACATCGGTCCACTCATCGCCCTCTTGTTTTTGTAATGCCAAACGGACTGGTGAATCAGCATCTTCTGGGAATAGATCCCCTTGTGGGTTGAGTGAAACTTCATATTCAACAGGAACTTCTGTGTCACCACGATCGATTTGGAACTGATAGACTTCTTTCGGGTCCATGCCCGGCAAGAGATCTTCATCCAAATCAAAGTCAGCGTCCCCGATTGTTTCGCCTTCACTATTTACGACATCTACATTAAATGTTGCTGCTTGTGCTACGTTATCCTCACTGCTGAATTCTTTTGTGAAATATGCGACTGTACCTCCGACGGCTACTGCTAAAACAATTCCTGCAAGCATAACTAATAATGTTTTCTTTTTCACAATAAATCTCCTCTCACACTTTTTTAATATTTTTATAGTGTTGTGGAAATTCGTGTTGGAAAGCGAACCTTTTGCCGTCCTCCTTTCTATCAACCCTTATAAAAATTGACTATTAGCGGTTGTTGCATGACTTAGGAAGCTTTTTTCTCATCCGATGGTGTTACGTATTTTTTGAGTACGCCAACAGTCAAGGTGAAAACAATAAGTCCGGAAAGTATAGCTAACACGATGGGGTTCTTGATGAAATTTGCGAGGGAACCTGCATTGGGAATCGTCATGGCAACACTGCCCATGACTTGATCCGATGATATTAATTCTTCATCAGCGGTATTATTTGCGTCTCCTTTTGTTTGAAAAAGGACTTCTCCATTTTCTGAAACCGTATCAATAATTCGGTGGGTTACAATCGTATTCTCAGAGTCTCTGAATGTAATGACATCATTTTCTTGCAACGAATCTGCGGCTTCCGTCTTAATCACGACTATGTCCCCTGGTGCGATTCCAGGCTCCATACTCCCTGTCAGTACATTCATTAGTGTGTATCCGAAAAGCGTTGGTGCACCGTTCGGATCATCCTTTGCTTGGATCAGTGCAAATCCGACCAACAGAATTGTTGCGACCAATAGGGTCATCACGATCGTGCCGAACCAGCTTGCCAACTTTTTGCCCATGTTTATCACCTCGTTAATGGAGTTTTTACTAAATATCCTGCAAAATCAGTTCATCGGAACGAGCTACCTTTCTATCAAATATTCAGAAAACT
>CALGNY010000251.1 GCA_937958375.1 uncultured Bacillaceae bacterium | reverse complement strand
CGTGTATTTGAAGTGTTGATGGGTGATGAAGAAGGTGAATTTGAAGAAGAAGTAGGCGATGTAAGAGTCTTTGAATATGAAGATTATCGAGGGCATTGGATTGAGGTCGTTACGGAATTCGAACAATTCTCAAATGATCCATTCACTTGGAGAGTAGAGGTACCAGAGCAAGTTGATACTTCCGAGGAAGGTGTCATTCGATTACAAAGATACACAGATGCACATTTTTCCATCGAATCTGACGAGCTATATGAATGGTTCACAAGCGAAGAGTAATCCGATGTCAGTTGAATTTAGATGAGAGAGTTAGGAGAGAACGCAGATGAAAAAGAAAGCGATTTTCGTTTTGCTTACGGGGCTGATTGTAGCTGTAGCCGTTGGTAGCACAGTTGCCTATTTTACGAAAGAATATACGAGTCAAAATAACGTTGCGACGGCCTCATCCTTTGATGTGGATGTCGTAAACGCTGATGGGGAAACGATTAGTGATTCGGATTTTGATTTGGATGGGGAACTGTTTCCGGGAATGGAACAAAAAGAGGTTTATCAATTCCAAATCGAAAAAAATAATACTGAAGTCCCTGTAGAATATGAAGTCAATTTGCATCCTGAAGGTGAACTGTTCCCAGAGGATGGATCCTCACCAGTACGGTTAACGATGCAGAAATACGTTGACGAAGCGTGGGTGGACATCGAACTTTCAAGCTCATTTGCGCTCGAAAACGAAACAGAGGACTTCCGAATTTTAGTCGACTGGCCGCATAGCGATCAGGATATTGACTTCCAAGGTAAAACAGGCAGTGTAAATCTGCAAGTGGTCACCACCCAAGTCGATGAAGTAGAAGAGCCGGAAGGACCACCGTATTATAGTGGCGAGGTCATTTTTAAAGCTACACCAAATGGTTCCACACGTTCGACAACTGATAAGGAAATCGATTTTTACTATAACGATGAAGGTGATCGTGTCTTTGAAGTATTCATGGGTGAAGACGCAGAAGGAACCTTTGAAGAAAAAGTCGGTAATGTCAGAGTTGTAGAATATGATGATGAAAACGGCTCGTGGATCCGTGTCTATACCGATCACGAGTACTATGCGAGTGAAGATCAAATGTGGAGAATAAGGGTAGCTGATATCGATACTTCTACAGAAGGTGTCATCCGATTACCTAAATCGTTAGGACCGTACTTCTCTATTGAGTCTGATGCTTTGTATGACTGGTTTACCGATACAGGAAAGTAATATATGTTGATAGAAAAACATCTCTACTTCAGGCTAGTGCTTGAGTAGAGATGTTTTTTGTGAAGATTGTATAGAGTTTATGGATTAGTTTGCATGTGTTTATCGTTTGGATTGCACGGGTAGCCCGACGAATTGCGCGGCTGCGCGGAAAAATTGCACGTGTAAAACTTATAATTGCGCGGCTGCGCAAATTAATTGCACGTCTAGAAGAAAAAATTGCACGGCTTCTACTCCTAATTGCGCGGGTAGACAGCTCTCTAAATTTTAAAACAAACCCCAGCAGAATCTCTTTCCGCTGGGATAACTTTTAATATAATTTCCTTAATTCCTCGCGAGCCTCTTCAGATAGCGACCCGCCAATATCCATCAATTCCACAATATCCTTAAAAGCTCTTTCAGGGATGGCTAGATCAGGAACTTCTTCCGCTGTAAAACCTAAGTCGATCTCATCTTCGCGACCTTCACGAAGTTTCGCTACAAAGTCTGGTTCCGTCACGAATGGGGTGGACATGCCAACCATATCTGCAAATCCCATGGCTTCCATCGCTTTTTCGGGTGAATTGATGCCGCCAGTAGCCATGATTGGTACGCGCTCGGATAGATGATCATAAATCACGCGGTTCATGTATTCGCCTTTAAATTTACCTTGACGGATCGTTTGTTTGTATATGTTTTTTCCCCAGCTGGCCGTCGCCAGATAATGGATCGTCGAAACATCCATGATTCGGTTCATGAAATCAATGAACTCTTCTACACTGTAGCCGATATCGTTGCCTCGCGTTTCTTCCGGAGTACCTCTAAAGCCGAGAATAAAATCAGCTGGTGCTTCTTCATCAATGACCTTCTGAACGGCTTCCATTACTTCGACACCTAAGCGGGAACGATTTTCAAGGTTTTGCGGTCCGTACTCATCCTCACGTTCATTAGAAAATGTGGAAAAAAACGTCTGGATCAATAGCCGCTGAGCACTTGAGATTTCTACGCCATCAAAGCCAGCCGCAATCGCACGACGAGTGGCGTCGGCGTATTGGGTAATGACGTGTTTGATTTTTCGTTTGGTCATCGGTAAAACCGTGTGTTCAATTGGCGTTTTCAACTCCATTTTACTCGGTCCATATACTACGCCAAAATCCTTCAACGAAATTTTTGAAAATCGTCCTGCGTGCGTAAGCTGGATAATCGCTTTCGCACCGTCTTTTTTCATCGCTTGAGCAAGTTTCTTTAAGCCCTCGATACTTCGGTCGTCATCGATGCTAAATCCATATTCAAATAACTGTCCATACTCCTCAATATAAGCTGCGCCCGTGATTTGCAGTGGGGCGGAACCTGCACGGCGCTTTGCATAAGCCAAATCCTCTTCAGTAACATAGCCCTCGACGGTTGAGGAGTTCGTAATCATCGGGGATAAAACAAAACGATTTTCAAGTGAAATACCATTTGGTAGTGTGATGGTCTCAAATAAAGGTTTGAATTGTTCAGATGTTTTCATGTTATTACCTTCCATATGTATTATTTAATCTAGTCCCACTATAACATTTTTCAGCCTAGATGTTGTCCTACATGATTCACTACGTTGAAGCGTCTTGTTCAGCTTGTAAAACTGATTATGTTATACTGAAATTTGTATAACTTAACGATCTCAGAGGAGGCTTTTTACCATGAAAAAAAGAGCGAATTTCTTATTTGTTGAAAAACAAGATGATGTGTATACAGTAAGCATGACGCCGGAATTGCAAGATGATATTGGCACAGTCGGATTCGTTGAGTTCGTCAATGAAGACAATGTGAAAAAAGATGATCCAATTTTGAATTTGGAAGCTTCAAAAACAGTCCTTGAGGCGTATTCGCCGCTAACAGGTAAAGTTGTCGAGCGAAACGAGAAAGCAACGAGTGAGCCAGCGCTATTGAACTCTGCGAAAACGGAAGAGAACTGGTTGATTAAATTATCGGATGTGGATGAAGCTGAATTTAACCAATTGGAAGATGCATAGGAGTTTACGATGAATCAAAATGAACGGTTAGATTATTTGATCGGTTATTTATTGGAAGAAAATCCGAATGGGCACGAGTTGGCGCAGGTTGACGCTGATTCAGCAACAGAAAAATTCGAATTGTTTCGCGGTTTGTGCAATGTTCGTGAACCCAAGCCGGTTACAGACGAATTTATCGAAATTCAGGATGCTTTTTTAACCGAGTGGAATCATGACCGAGAAATTACGCGATTAGGTGATTTGCAACCGGTCCAACCCCAGATTTATCTCTGGAAGGGCGATATCACGACGCTTGCAGTCGATGCGATTGTCAATGCGGCGAATAGTCGGCTGTTAGGCTGTACGCAAGCAAACCATGACTGCATTGATAATATCATTCATACGCGGGCTGGAGTCCAGCTGCGTTTGACATGCCACGACATTATGACTGAACAAGGCCGAAAAGAAGCTGCTGGAAAAGCAAAGCTGACGGATGCGTATAATCTTCCTTCATCCTATGTGATCCATACGGTCGGTCCATTCATCGACCAACGCGGAGTTTCGCCGATCAAGGAACAATTGTTGGCATCCTGTTATCAAACCAGCTTGGCTTTGGCAGATCAAAAAGGAATGGATTCCATTGCATTCTGTTGTATCGCAACGGGTGAATTCAACTTTCCGAATGAACGCGCAGCTGAGATTGCCATCCAGACGGTCAACGATTATTTAAGGGAAAATGAATCCCAACTAAACGTTATTTTCAATGTGTTTTCAGAGAAGGATTTATCCATCTATCAACGATTACTACAAACGAATGAATAGGAGATTAGTATGCAACAACGTAATGA
>CALGNY010000250.1 GCA_937958375.1 uncultured Bacillaceae bacterium | reverse complement strand
TTATGATTTCCTTTTTCGGGATGTTAGCCTTCTATAACAAGAAGTAACCTGCCCTTGAATGTTGAGGCATCAGGGCAGGTTATTTCTTAAATCTACTCGTGCCGATCCCACTTTGAAAGGGAATCGTCTGTTGCACCCTCGGTAGTGTTCCCGCACTATCGGGGGTATTTTTATTCTATATATAGTATACCATAAATATTCATGAAGCAAACAAATATATACTGAAGTTAGACTTCCCAAATCAGCTCTTATTACGAATCGGTATTGATTTTTTCCTCCAACAACTGCATCCGTTCGTTAAACAGAGTCGGATAGGATAAAAATCCGAGCATGACACTTGTGATGACAGCAGTGGTCAATAACAGGAACAAGATCAATAATTGAAACAGGACAGCTTGGACAGGGTCTGCACCAGCAATAATCTGTCCACTCATCATTCCTGGCAGTTGGACGAGCCCGATAGTCTTTTGGCTCTCAATCGTCGGTATGATGCTCGCCTGGATGGAAGTTTTAAGCTGTCGTTGAACAGCCTGCTTCGGTGTCCCGCCTAAAGAAAGAATCAACTCGGTCTCGTTTCGTTTGGAATCCATTTCGGCGGTGAATCGGTTCAAAAACAAAATACCTAAAACCATTGAATTTCCGATGACCATCCCGCTGATCGGAATCACGTATTGGGCAGTTGCTGGCGTGATCCCGAGCCCAATCAAGACAGATTGCGTCAATACCTCTACAAACACAAACGTAACGATCAGTTTCCACGTGATTCCCTGAATGTTTGTTCCTTTTTTTCTAGCGTTTTGCGTAGCGGCTGCAATCATCAATAAAACCATGAGCCACATATAAATATTGCTTTCGGCATCAAAAACAAACTGCAGGACGTAACCGACGGCAAGCAGCTGAATGATGGAGCGAACGGTCGCGATGATTGTGTCTTTCTCCAATCCAAGGTTCAATGTTTTGGAAAGGATTAAAGGTATGAGTACAAACACAAGTGAAAAAGCTAAGGCTATAAAGCTCATTGGAATTCGCTCCTTACAAACTCTTGGACACGTTCATTTGTTGGGTTGTTCAAAAATTCACTATTTCCTGTTTCAACGACTTCCCCATCCATCATGACCCAGCTGATATCGCCAATTTGAATTGCTTGCCTCAAATTATGCGTAATCCAAATGATGGTCACGCCATATTCTTGGTTGATGCGTTGGATGAGCGTTTCGATTTCTTGTTGGGAAACGGTATCGAGTGAAGACGTGATTTCATCCAAGAGTAAAATTTCTGGTCGGTTGACGAGTGACCGGGCGATCGAAACGCGTTGTTTCTGTCCGCCAGATAGGTTGGTACTTTTCTTTTCTAGAAAATTGGCCGGTAAACCGACCATTTCCAGGTATCGGGTAGCCTCCTGATCGGAAAGGCTTTTCCCTTGAAGTTTCATGGGAATGGCTAAATTCTCACGCACGGTACCTTTTAGCATCGTCACTCCTTGCATGACCATTCCCACTTGCTTACGTAATTCAACCGGATCAAACTGGGTGATCGGTTCACCGAAAATGCTGATTGTTCCTTTTGTCGGAGAGATTAATCCGTTGCATAGTCGGATGAGAGTCGTTTTCCCTGCTCCAGAAGGGCCGACAAGAGTGGTAATCTTCCCTTGTTGGAATGATTCGGTAATATCTTTTAGGATGTCTGTATCTGATGTCGAATAGTAAACATGATCGAATCGGATAGCCTCTTTTTGTGTCATCTTTTCGCCTTCCTTTGTGAAACATCTATCTTTATCCTATCGAAAAGGGTAGAACCTGCAAAATCATTTGTGCGGAATCCATTGAAATTAGTACGGAAAAACTTCGGATTAGTACGGAATAATTCGAAATTAGTAC
>CALGNY010000249.1 GCA_937958375.1 uncultured Bacillaceae bacterium | reverse complement strand
TTATTTGCTCACACTCCGACGATCCACCAAGTAGGATGAAATAAAAGAGCCTTCACGATTGACAACCTTTATAGGTCTCAAATCCATGTTAAAATTGTGATTTTTCTTTACACAATCATCACATAGACTTTCCTATCTATTTACCTCTTTTTCATGTAAAATTACTAATATGAAGTCTTTTCAATTCGGTTTATTCCTTGCTAAAATGAATGGTACGTATGGTTGATAGCTAAGCTTTTGGTGGATAGGAAGGGTTTCTTCTTGGCGAATCCAATCGCCAAGTTTTTTAACAAAAAGAGGTGGATAGAAAGTTTATGGATCAAAAGAATCTCATCAAAGATGGTGCTATCAAAGGCCTCATTTTTATATTGCTTTTAATTATCACGCTTTACATACCACTGATTAATCTGGTAACTGTGTTTTTGTTGCCGATACCGTTTGTTTTATTTACGAAGACGCACGGGTGGAGAGCAGGGGCGATGCTTTTTGTCGTTCTTGCGATGGTTTGTACGATTTTATTGACGTACGTATCCATTCCGTTTGTTCTATTGATTGCGCTTGGTGGGATTGCGATTGGCCAGGCGATGCACAAAGAAAGAAGTCCGTACGAAACATGGGCAATCGGGACGGCTGGTTTTGCGATTGGATTTGGAATTTTATATGCCGTAACGCAATTCATTTTTCAAATCAATTGGATGGAAGAACTTTATCAAGGGATTGAGGAGTCTTTCCGTTCGTCCGCAGGTATTTTCCAAGCTTTTCAGGTGGAGTTAGATGAAGCGGCGATCGAACAGGCCAAAGAACAGGCAAGAAGCTTTGTTTATCTGATTCCGACGGGGATGATCATTTCATCGATTGTCTCTGCGTTTGTTGCCCAGTGGTTCAGTTATAAGTGGTTGAACCGTAATGAAGGGACGAATTATCGATTCCCGAAATTCCGGAATCTTAGTTTCCCGACTTCATTGATTTGGTACTACTTATTTGCGATCATATTGACATGGATGTTCACGGATCCGGCTGATCCGTTATATTTGGCTGGTGTGAATTTATATTCCTTGATCGGCATGTTACTGCTCATTCAAGGGCTGTCATTCGTGTTTTTCTATACGCATCATAAGGGTTGGTCGAAGGCAGTCCCAATTGTGGTCATTGTCATTCTTGTCCTATTTCCAGTTTTCCTCCTGTATCCATTACGAATATTAGGTATAATTGATTTAGGATTCCAGCTTCGGAAACGATTGACGGATGGACCCAATGAATCGTAAGTTGGTTGATGTCGTTCTTTTAGGAGATGACGATACAAATGAAAGATATCAAAAAACTGATTATTAATAAATACATTTGGTTTTTATATATTGTAGCGACGATTCTGTCGGTGACGATGATTTTCTATCAATGGATGATCGGCGTGGCATTGACGGTCGTTTTGTTGATCATCATTGTTCTTTCTCTGCGGGCAGAGGACCGGCTGAGGCGGAAGACAGAACAATATGTTTCGACCTTGTCCTATCGTGTGAAGAAGGTCGGGGAAGAAGCGCTATTGGAGATGCCGATTGGAATTATTCTGTATAGCGATGATCGGCAAATCGAATGGGCGAATCCTTATTTGAATGATTTTATTGATCCAGAACATACGGTGATCGGCCATTCGTTGTCACATGTTTCAGAAGAATTGCTATCGATGGCAAATAGTGAAGCGGATGAAGAATGGATCACGATCAAAGACCGTAAATTCCAATTGATTCATAAACGGGACAATCGATTGATTTATTTATTCGATCGAACCGAGCAAATCGAAATCGAAAAGCGTTATGCGGATGAAGAGACTGTCTTGGCAATCATTTATCTGGATAACTATGATGAACTGACACAGGGAATGGATGACACGCTGAAAAGTCAGTTGAACTCTCAAGTAACTTCCTTATTGAATAATTGGTCGAATGAAAACGGGATTTTCTTGAAACGCACGTCACAGGATCGCTTTATGGCGGTCATGAATCGTGATGTTTTATCAAAATTGGAAAAAACCAAATTTGAAATTTTGGATGAAGTCCGTGAAACGATTTCCGACCAAAACGTAAGCTTGACATTAAGTATCGGTATCGGGAAAAACACGACGGATTTACCAGAGCTGGGTACGTTGGCACAATCCAGCTTGGACCTAGCATTAGGCCGAGGTGGAGACCAGGTTGCCGTCAAGGACGAATCCGGTAAAGTGAAATTTTACGGTGGAAAAACGAATCCGATGGAAAAGCGGACACGGGTCCGTGCACGAGTGATTTCACATGCGTTGCGTGAGCTCGTGAAAGCGAGTGATCGCGTATTTATCATGGGTCACCAAATGCCGGATATGGACTCGATCGGCTCTTGTATCGGGATGTTGAAAATGGCACAGCAAAACAACAAAAATGGCTATGTCGTATACGATCCAGATGGCATCAACACAGGTGTGAACCGACTGATGGGTAAAATTCATGAAGATGAAGCGTTGTCCCAGTGGTTGATCACGCCAGAAGATTCGTTGGAGATGGTTACGAAGGATTCTCTCGTGATCGTTGTCGATACGCATAAACCTTCGATGGTCATGGAAGAAAAGTTATTGAACCGGACAGACCAGGTCGTTGTCATCGACCACCACAGACGCGCACAGGAGTTTGTGGAAGACCCAACGTTGGTTTATATGGAGCCATATGCCTCGTCAACCGCAGAATTAGTTACGGAGCTGCTTCAGTACCAAGATGGCCCATTGAAATTCAGTGTGCTTGAGGCATCATCCTTGCTTGCCGGAATCATTGTCGACACGAAATCCTTTGCGCTCCGGACGGGTTCACGGACATTTGATGCGGCTTCCTATTTACGTTCAAAAGGAGCCGATACGGTATTCGTCCAAGAGCTCTTGAAAGAGGACATCGAGATCTATGTGAAGCGAAGTGAATTGATCAAGGGTGCGACAATTTATCGAGAAGGGATTGCGATTTCACGTGGAGCTGATGGTGAGCCGTATGGAGCGATTATCATCGCTCAAGCGGCTGATACGCTCCTTACCATGACCGGTGTCCGGGCAGCATTTGTCGTTTCTGAGCGTTCGGATGGAAGAATCGGTGTCAGTGCCCGGTCACTCGGTGAAGTGAACGTGCAGGTCATTATGGAAAGCATGAACGGTGGCGGTCACTTAACGAACGCCGCAACACAACTAGAAGATACGACGATCGACCAAGTCGTCGAACAATTAGAAGGAATTATCGATGAA
This sequence comes from uncultured Bacillaceae bacterium, assembly GCA_937958375.1. Classification (GTDB taxonomy): domain Bacteria; phylum Bacillota; class Bacilli; order Bacillales; family Alkalibacillaceae; genus Allobacillus. The sequence goes on along the minus strand of CALGNY010000249.1, from coordinate 4,502 downwards.
TACTTAGGGGAGGGTGAAGACGAATGAAAGTCATTTTCACAAAAGATGTAAAAGGTAAAGGAAAAAAAGGTGAAGTCAAAGACGTCTCGACAGGTTATGCGCAAAACTATTTATTGAAAAATAACTTAGCTGTCGAAGCTACCCCAGGAAATATGAAGCAATTGCAAGCGAAGAAACAAAAACAAAAAGAGCAAGCGCAGGAAGAATTGGAAGAAGCGAAGCGGTTAAAAGGGACCGTTGAGGAATTGACGGTTGAACTGTCAGCCAAATCAGGTGAAGGTGGCCGGTTGTTCGGCTCAATCACCAGTAAGCAGATTGCTGATGAATTAAAGAAATCACATGACATTAAAGTAGATAAAAGAAAAATCGAATTGGATGAACCGATTCGGTCATTAGGCTATACGAACGTACCGGTGAAATTGCACAACGAAGTCACGGCGACATTGAAAGTGCATGTAACCGAACAGTAAGTCGTTCAGATGGATAAAGGGGGAAACGATGTGTCAGACCTTACACAAGACCGCACACCACCTCATAATATCGAAGCGGAACAAGCTGTATTGGGTGCGATTTTCTTAGTGCCGGATACGATTGTCACCGCAACGGAAATATTGGAGCCAGAGGACTTCTACCGTGTCAGTCACCAGCGCATATTCGAAACGATGATTCGTCTGACCGACAAAGGAGAACCAATCGACCTCGTCACCATTACAACAGAGCTTGAGGACTTGAAGCTGCTGAATGAAGTAGGGGGCGTGTCCTATTTAACCGATATTGCGAATTCTGTACCGACAGCAGCCAATATCGAGTACTACGCACGGATTGTGGAAGAAAAATCGACCCTTCGTCGAATTATCTTTGCGGCGACAGACATTGTGACGAAGACGTACGATGAAGGCGATGAGGTAACCGACCTACTCGACCATGCGGAGAAAACGATCCTGGAAATTTCACAAAATAAAGCATCCGGTCGATTTCAAAATATCCAGGATGTTCTTGTCGATGTGTACGATAATATCGAACAGCTGCATAACCAACAGGATGAAGTGACGGGAATTGCGACTGGATTTAGGGACTTGGATCATATCACGTCCGGTTTCCAGAAAAACGATTTGATCATCGTTGCCGCTCGTCCATCCGTTGGTAAAACGGCCTTCGCATTGAACATCGCTCAAAATGTGGCGGTCAATTCAGATGAGAACGTAGCCATTTTCAGTTTGGAGATGGGTGCCGATCAGCTCGTCATGCGGATGCTATGTGCTGAGGGCAATATTGATTCGCAACGTCTAAGAACAGGAAAGCTTCAAGAAGAAGACTGGCGTAAACTCACGATGGCGATGGGTAGTCTATCCAATGCAGGGATTTACATAGACGATACGCCAGGCATCAAAGTCAATGAGATCCGCTCAAAATGTCGTCGTCTGAAGCAAGAGAGTGGGCTTGGCATGGTCTTGATTGATTACTTGCAGTTAATCCAAGGCAGCTCGGCCAGTAGCCGTGAAAACAGACAGCAAGAAGTATCAGAAATCTCTCGTGCTCTGAAAGCATTGGCCCGTGAATTGGAAGTTCCGGTAATCGCACTATCCCAGCTTTCCCGTGGCGTAGAACAACGCCAGGATAAACGACCGATGATGTCAGATATTCGGGAGTCGGGAAGTATTGAGCAGGACGCAGATATTGTCGGCTTCTTATACCGTGATGATTACTACGATCAAGAATCCGAGAAAGAAAACATCATCGAAATCATTATCGCCAAGCAAAGGAACGGCCCAGTCGGCACGGTCGAACTGGCCTTCGTCAAAGAATACAATAAATTCGTCGACCTCGATCGCAGGTATTCCGATGCAGAGATTCCACCTGCTTGATTTAGAAAAAGAAGAACACTGAAGATAGAGGGGTGAACGCAGAAGTTGAATAGATTAACCCAGAAGGTGTTAGAGAGAACCCAGTAGTGGACCCTTTTAACCCAGAAGCCATGCGGATAAACGTCGAAGGTTTGCAAATTAACCCAGAAGCTAGACTATTCAACTGAAGCCATTTACACAATAAGTAGAAGGAAGCCCGCCGATCGCTCGGCGGGTTTTTGACGATAGAAAGTAGTTTACCTCATTTATGGTGCCTTACGGGTAAATATATCATTCATCCAGTCATTAATTCATATCTAGCGTCTTCATTTTCTCCAGCTCATTTTTTCTTCTTTTCTTAATAGCCTCTCTTCCCGACGCCCATTCGGAGAGTAAAATTACCGTTCCTAAGATAGAAATGAACCAAAATTCATCCATATCTGCTGATTGTCCAGAATAATTTAGATAGACCATAAAACCTGCATATACAACTGGTAGAAGTGCTCCCCAAAACGCCTTTTCCCGGGTGGATAGGAAGTGTTGAACAACTAAAATAGCTATTGCTAGCAGCAAACTTAAAAACCAATGCATAATTATCCCTCTTTCTCTGATTTATATTTTTCGATAATTAATTTTGCTTCCTCCAGGTCAATCCGATCATCGATTGAAAGCTGCTTGATGAACTTGACGAAATCCTCATTTTCTTCCTCTTCACTTAGTTTGATTTTCTGGATTAATCGGTCCAGTCGAACCCTTACCGTTGGATAAGAGACTTCATAGATTCTCGAGATTTCTTTGAGTGATCCAGATGTTAATACAAATTTCTTGATGAATTCTGCGTCTTCCTCTTCCAAGGATAAAAACCAGCTAGGAACGTTTTTGTTATCCATTTTTCTCACCTCACTAACAACAGGTTAGCATAACTTTAATAAAATTAAAATATATTTTAATAAAATTAATAAATAAATTAAATAACAAATAAATAAGATAACAAAAGATAACAATTTATAAATATTAATGAATCTGAAATACTGGGGAAAAGTAAAGGATAATCCTCAAAATAGTAGAATTAATAGTCCAATAACGTACATTATCACCATATACACAAACAATCATTCGTTTTATCATTGTTTTAACGAACGATTCCTGTTAAAATTAGCAATGGTTGATTGATATCTTAACTTTAGGAGGTTGTCTATATGGCAACGACAGTCGTAGTAGGTACACAATGGGGAGACGAAGGAAAAGGGAAAATTACCGATTTTCTTGCACAGCAATCTGATGTAGTCGCGAGATATCAAGGTGGAGACAACGCTGGTCATACGATTCAGTTTAATGGACAGACCTATAAGCTTCACCTAATCCCATCCGGAATCTTCAATTCTGAAAAAATATGCATCCTTGGAAATGGAATGGTCATCAATCCGAAAGCATTGCTGAAGGAAATGGATTATGTAAAAAGTCATGGCGCAGACCTTTCACATTTGAAAATCAGTAATCGGGCACATGTCATTTTGCCTTATCATATAGAGCTTGATCGACTTCAAGAAGAAAATAAAGGAGTAGACAAGCAAATTGGAACGACCAAAAAAGGAATTGGCCCGGCTTACGCTGACAAAGTGAACCGAATCGGCATCCGAATGGCGGATTTGATCGATCCGGATACCTTAAAAGAAAAACTAGAAAGCTTAATCAACGAGAAAAATCAATTATTGAAACAATATGCGAATTCCGAACAACTGGATTTTGAAGCGGTTTATGAAGAATACAAGAAATACGGTGAAGAGCTACAACCGTACGTAACGGATACATCAGTCATTTTAGAAAATGAAATTGAAAAAGGGAACAAAGTACTCTTTGAAGGTGCACAAGGCGTGATGCTGGATATTGATCACGGAACCTATCCATATGTGACGTCATCTAGTACGTCGGCTGCAGGCGTTGCAACCGGAAGCGGAATTGGTCCAAATTTCATTGAAAATGTCGTAGGTGTTTCAAAAGCGTATACGACTAGAGTCGGCGATGGACCGTTCCCGACTGAACTTGATGGTGAAATTGCTGACCAGATACGTGAAGTAGGAAGAGAATACGGAACAACAACCGGAAGACCTCGACGGGTCGGTTGGTTTGATGCAGTTGTCGTCAACCATGCACGACGAACGAGTGGAATGACTGCGATTTCGCTAAATTGTTTGGATGTTTTGACAGGAATTGAAACACTTAAAATTTGCGTAGGGTATGAGTTTGAAGGAGAAACCATCAACTATTATCCAGCAAACTTAAGACAACTTGATCGTTGCAAACCAATTTATGAAGAACTTCCAGGCTGGACAGAAGATATTACATCTGTCGATTCATTTGATAACCTTCCAGAAAATGCTCAAAAGTACGTTAAACGCATTGAGGAATTAACAAAAACGGATGTAGCCATTTTCTCGGTCGGACCAGATCGGAATCAGACAGTTATTCGAACAGAAATCTAAAACAAATAAGTTCCATGTTAAATAACAAAGAGGCCGGGACATAACTAAGTTACTCTGATCAGAATCCGAACCATGCACAATTTAGCGGAGGAAATATACGTAGACTCCTACGGGAAGAAGAGCCTAGGTGAGACCCCGGAGTGCTTCAGCACGAGGAGGCTCACCAGCTCCCCGT
>CALGNY010000248.1 GCA_937958375.1 uncultured Bacillaceae bacterium | reverse complement strand
CGCTCAACGCATCGGGAACCCGGCTCAATGCATTGAGAACCGAATTTCACGCACTCAACGCTTTGATACCCCCATTTTAAAACAAATGCCCGAGCTTATCTCGTTTCGTCTGCAAATATTTTTCGTTATGATCGTTGGATTCCATTTTCAATGGCACGCGCTCGACTAGCTCTAGCTCGTAACCGTGCAATCCTTTGATCTTCCGTGGATTGTTCGTGAGCAGGCGCATTTTTCGGACGCCAACATCTTCTAAAATTTGCGCGCCTAATCCGTAATCGCGCAAGTCGGCAGGGAATCCGAGCTTGTGGTTCGCTTCCACGGTGTCATAGCCTTCTTCTTGTAATTTGTAGGCTTTTAACTTATTCAACAGTCCGATTCCGCGACCTTCTTGGCGCATATAGAGAAGGACGCCTTTTCCTTCTTCTTCGATTTGTTTCAATGCGGCTTCCAGCTGCGGTCCACAATCACATCGGTGCGAGCCAAACACATCGCCTGTCAAACATTCACTGTGGACGCGGACCAGGGTTGGTTCATGTGGGTTGATTTCGCCTTTGACTAACGCCAAATGTTCGCGACCGTCCAACACGTTCGTATAGGCAATCGTGTTAAAATCCCCAAATGAAGTCGGCAAGTTAATTTCGACTTCGCGGCTGATCAATTTCTCGTGTTTCCGGCGATATTTAATCAAGTCTTCAATCGTAATCAGTTTCAAACCTTTTTCATCAGCCAACTTACGAAGCTCTGGTACACGGGCCATCGTTCCATCTTCGTTCATGATTTCACAGATGGCACCGACTGGCTTGGCACCAGCAATTTTCGCCAAGTCAATGGCCGCTTCGGTATGCCCAGCGCGACGCAGGACGCCACCATTTTTCGCGATTAACGGAAAAATATGACCCGGCCGCTTGAATTCAGTTGGCACGACATCATCTTCAGCCAATCGCATAATCGTTCTGGAACGCTCGTCTGCACTGATTCCTGTCGTTGTTTCCACGTGGTCGATACTGACAGTGAATGCTGTTCCGTGACTATCCGTATTGACATCAGCCATCATATTTAACTGGAGCTGATCGGCTTTCTCTTTCGTGATTGGTGCACAAATTAGTCCACGGCCTTCTTTTGCCATAAAATTAATCATTTCGGGTGTTGCTTTTTCTCCGAGCGCAACAAAGTCCCCTTCGTTTTCTCTATTTTCATCATCGACAACGATGACAGCCTTACCTTCTCGTAAATCTTCAATTGCTTCTTCGATAGAATCAAACATGTTTTGCCCCTCCTATTGACCAAGAAACCCTGCTTGCCGCAGCTGCTCCAAGGAAATTCCTTTATCTCTATTGTTTCCAACCGGTTGAATCAGTTGATGTACATATTTTAATAACTGATCGCATTCGATATTGACGACATCGCCTTCCTGCTTTGTCGTTAAGATTGTTGCATCCTGCGTGTGTGGGATCAGTGAGATCGTCAGCACATCATCTTCCAATCCAAAGATCGTTAGCGACGTACCATCGATGGCGACTGAACCTTTCAGCATCATATATTGACTCAAATCAGCTGGTACTTCGATATGAAAATACTCTGCGTTTTCGCGTGTTTCTCGCTTGATGATTTTCCCCATGCCATCAACATGACCGGAGACGAAATGACCGCCAAAGCGTCCATTCGCTGCCATCGCGCGTTCGAGATTCACTTTCGATCCGGCTTTCAAATCCTTCAAAGCGGTATGGTGAAACGTCTCTGGCATCACATCCATCGTAAAACTCGTCTCTGTAAAGGATGTCGCAGTCAAACAAACGCCATTCACGGAAATACTATCACCTAGGTTCAAATCTTGTGTCACGACACTTGCCGCCACATCGATTTCTAGTGACTCTTTTCCTTGATTGATCGTCTTGATTTCACCGACTTCTTCTATGATTCCGGTAAACATTTAATCAACCCCCTTATGTACCGGTTTGGCAATGATTTTCAAGTCATCTCCCATTTGTTCGACTGATTCAAACATAAGCTTCACACTGTCGCTCACTTCCATAAAGCCATGTTGGTTAAAAAATGGTTTGCTTGATGGACCGCCGATCAGTTTCGGAGCCTGATAGACATGAAGCTCATCGAAAAGCTGGTTTTTGATAAACGACGAATGGACCGTCGAACCACCTTCCACATAAACACTCATGATTTTTTCTTCCGCCAATTTCGCTAACAGATCTTTCAAGTCGATCTGCTCAGAAGGCATACGAAAAACATCGACATGTGTGATTTCATTCAGTTGTTGTTCCGTCGATTCGCTCGCGTTTTTACCACAAACAACAATCGTGCGAACCGCTTCATCAGTCAGTATTTGGGCATGAAAAGGAATGGATAGATGGGTATCCAAAATGATTCGTATGGGGTTGATTCCTCCGTGGGGCAAACGGGTTGTCAATTGAGGATCGTCTTGTTTAACGGTTTCGATTCCAACTAAAATCGCATCGTTTCGGTGGCGGTTTTCGTGGACATCACGTCTTGCCGCTTCACCGGTAATCCACTTGCTGTCACCGCTATTCGCTGTCATTTTTCCATCAAGCGAAACGGCTGCTTTCAGTGTGACGTATGGTCGTTTGTGTCGCATGAAGTGCATGAAATCGTGGTTGATTTCAATAGCTTCATCCTCAAGCAATCCGACTTCTACGTCAATTCCTTCATCACGCAACCATCGGACGCCTCCTCCAGCTACTTTCGGATTCGGATCTAAGGTTGCGACATAAACTTTTTTGATTCCTGCATCAATGATCGCTTTGGCACATGGCGGTGTTTTCCCATAATGGGCACAAGGCTCCAAAGTCACATAAATTTCCGCATCCTTTGCCTCATCGCCTGCCTGCTGAAGTGCAAACACCTCGGCATGCGGCTCACCTGGCTTCATATGCGTGCCAACGCCAACCACTCGCTCGTCTTTGACGACAATCGCGCCAACAGATGGGTTTGGATGTGTCTGGCCGATCGTCAGCCTCGCCAGCTCCAAAGCATGGTTCATATAATCTTTCGGTTCCTTCAAACGTTAACCTCCTCAACCAATTTTTTTGGCCGTTAACGTTTCAGATCCTTCTCCCCTCCAGACTCTAACTGTCGGTTCCAGACTCTCACTGGATCAGCCGCTTACGCGGGTCGTGGACTTCAAGCTTTCGCCTGTTACCACCGGTCGGGATTTTCACCCTGCCCCGAAGAATCCAGAATCAATCACGGCGACTGATTCTGTAAAACCCTTTATGTTGATTTTCAAACCCGTGTATATTTGTTGCATTCAACTAAAAGTCGTGTGACAAATATAGTTATTATTATTATACACTAAGTGAATTATAAATCATTTGAGACGTTTTGTGTATTTAAGAATCTTACACTAATTTTTAATATGAAATGTTTTCCTGTTAACAAAACTGTAAGTAATGAGCTTCTCTTTTCGACAGGTTTCGAGTAAAATACGGAACTGACATCTTCTATAGACACCTTTAGTTTAAACATACATATGCATAGTCGCCCTTGAGGAGTGGCTTTTTTTATTGCTCTGTCGATTACATATGAACATTCGAGCAGTAAGCAAACTCAAGTGTGGCTTATTTAGTTTGTTTAATTCGGTGTCTTGGATGAAGGCTCCGGAAGATAAATATATAGGGGGAAATAAATATGAAGAAATTTTTATTCATGTTGATGGTCATTGGGTTGGCTGTTTTCATGGCTGCTTGTGGTGCTGAGGAAGACAGTGAGCAACAAGAAGAAAATACAAAAGAAAATTCTTCTGAAGTAGAAGCTAGTGAAGAAGGTTCTGATGCAGAAGCAGAGAGTGAAGAAGCTGAATCTGGTGAAGCTTCAGAAGATGTAATGGAAACAGAAGGTGGTGTCTTCACTGCTCATGCAAAAAATGAGGAACTTCAAACATTTGAAACTGGGCCAGTTGTATTGACAATCGAAAAAGTTGTTGCAACTTCAGGTGAGCTAAACGAAGAAGGTCAAGAATTCTTCGAAACTGATGAGATCGATTACATCCAAGTCGATATTTCTGTTGAAAATACGTCCGATGAAGATATCAGTTTCTATGCCGGACAAGGGACCATGTCAACAAACACTGGTGAACAAATTGAACCAGATATGTGGATGAGTGATCACATTGAAGGTGAAATGATGGCAGGTACAAACGGCAGTGGAACAATGATGTACATTCTTGAGAATTCAAGTGCAGAGGATATTGAAAGTGTTCGTCTAGTCTTTGATGCACCGTTAAACCAAGATTGGGATACAATCGATGAAGATCTAGATGTTGAAATTGAATTAAACTAATTTTACAGAAGTCTCCCGGGTTAGGGAGACTTCTTTTTTGGTTGTTCGGAAAATAGTGTGGAAAGAGGATTAAACACTTCCCTCTTCCATAGTCTGAATCATGTGGTTAAACACCCCTTCCTGTTTAAAATCCCGTGACGGTATCACCGCGTAACGGTTCGGCATTGTTTTCCAACTGGATTCGAATCGACTGTGAGGTTTCAAAGGACTCTCCATCGGAAACTTGAAAATGAATATGCGGTTCACTTGAATTACCGGAGTTGCCAACTAAACCAAGTAGTTCACCAGCTGCTACTTCATCACCAGGACTTACGACAATCGATTCCTTTTTAAAGTGGGCAATTATGGAATATTCTTCGTTGTCATGTTCGATGATGACATAATTTCCAAGTGGGTTTTCTGCATTAGTATCAATGGTTGGCGTGTTGTCTGCAATCCCATTTTCCACGGAAACAACTACACCATCTAGGGGTGCCAAAACATCTTCTCCAAAGGCAAAATAACTTTCATTATCTGTCGGATCACCTTCAAAACTATGTCCATCCTCCATGACGAGAAGGTCATAGGAATAGCGTTGTTGTGCCAGTTCATAATGGTAGTTTACGAGTTCGTTTGTTCCGCCCCAAAAGACAAACCACTCTCCGCTGATTGGCATCCTGTATGTATTTTCCGTATAGACATCATCACGATCCTGCGGTGGTGTAACCGGAAGGATCTGCAACCCCTCGATTGTATCATCTTCAGCAAAATAGCTACGGATACCTTTGGTGCCATCATCGCTCAACCATTGGATTTCGGTCATCCCTTGAAAGGGCATATTCGATATGACTTCATAGTGCTCGACACCTTGATTAAAATTACTGCCCATGTCTTTAAATTGTTGAAGCGTGACTAAGTCTTTAAAAGTATCACTTGTTTGGTTGTAGATCGCTTCAAATTTTCCATCTAAAAAGTGATCTGCCAAATAATCAGGCGAAATGGATTGTTCAGTTTCAGATTCCGCTCTATCTGTCACGTCGTTATTGTTGCAGGCAACAACCATTACCACTAAACCTAATGAGAAAATGGTAAGTAGGTATTTCAAACGTCGATCTCCTTTCTTTTTAATGCTTATCATCTGTTGTTACTCATTATACCAATAGCTAACATTTTTCATAGACTTAGGGAGGACTTTATCAAAGAAATAAATCTAGTTGACTATGCTTAACCAATCAAAAGATAGATCACGCATCCTCTGCTTAAAAATATTATCGGTTTTGTCCAAATCGTTCATAGTTTATCGATCTTTTAAAAAGGAAATAGTTTTATGTATCCATTTTTACCGAGAGGGAGTGAATAAACGATGGATTTAAATAAAGAACTGAAGAAGCTTGAATCACTTTATCTCGAATCACCTCACCGTGTCTTCACGATGTATCTAAACACAGATCCAGCTGACCCTGGAAATTTGGATGGTCAGTGGCAAATTCATTTCAAAAACGCGATGCAAAACTTCGAAAACTATCTCAAAGAAGGTAATGATTCTGACGAAAAACGAAATTTCTGGAACGTTAAAGAGAAGGTTGAGCGCTTTATTCAGGACGAGCAACCGAATTTCAGGAAGAGTGTTGTGATTGTAGCAGCATCCGATGACTCAGCTTGGTTTGCGGAAACACTCCAAATGCCGGTTGAGAATGAGTTTTTTTGGGAAGAAACGGCTAAGCTTGATCAACTACGAAGCATGCAAGAGGAATTTCCTAAAACGGGTATCATTTTGACCCAACAAGAGGAAATCAAATGTATTGATGCTAATCTCGGAACAGTCAATGACACCAAAGTGTATGAGCTTGACTTGAACACGGAAGATTGGCGACTTCATGAAGGGTCCCACCTTGCCGATCGGAATATGGGAACATCTGGGGCAAAATCCTCCAAGCAGGATGAATTCAAGGATCGTTTTGAGGCTCACCGCGAGAGATGGTATAAACAAGTCGCACCGAAGCTCGATAAAATGGCCAAAGAAAACGATTGGCAACGCATTTATTTAGTCGGGGCACAAGAAGAAACCGATGAACTGGAAAACGCAATGAACAAACCTGTTGAAGATAAAGTGAATAAAAACTTATTGAATCATGAAGAAACGAAAGTGATTGAAGAGGTTGTGTTTGCTTAAATTGATTGATCCCTATGCTTATCAGATGCATAGGGATTTTCTTTTTCATTTGATTCGAATTATGATAACTTTTAAACAGAACGTTTGAAGGAGGAAATTATAAATGAGTACACCACATATTGGTGCAAAAAAAGGCGATATCGCTGAGACGATTTTACTTCCGGGTGATCCGCTTCGGGCAAAATACATTGCAGAGAACTTTTTGGAAGATGTGACGCAATATAACGAAGTGCGTGGCATGTTAGGTTTTACAGGTACGTATAAAGGTGAGCGTATCTCCGTTCAAGGAACAGGGATGGGTGCTCCCAGCATCTCGATTTATGTCAATGAATTAATCAATGTGTTTGATGTGAAGAATCTAATCCGTGTCGGTTCTTGTGGCGCATTGCAAAAAGACGTGAAAATCCGTGACGTCATTCTCGCGCAAACATCGACTACCGATTCTCAGATGAATCGAATGGTCTTTGGTGGAATTGATTATGCACCGACGGCTGACTTCAGTTTGTTAAAAAATGCATATGACGTTGGCGAAGAAAAGAATTTGAATCTCCGGGTTGGAAGTGTATTTACCAGTGACAGCTTTTATCGCGAAAACGCGATGGAATTGTTTGAAAAATTGGCGGAATACAATGTGTTAGGTGTTGAAATGGAAACTTCTGCGTTATATACATTAGCCGCTAAGTATGATCGTCGCGCGCTTTCTGTCTTGACTGTGAGTGACCATATTTTGACCGGAGAAGAAACGACTCCTGAAGAACGTCAGACAACCTTCAGCGAGATGATCGAAGTCGCATTAGAAGCAAGTATTCGTTAAAATCCATAAGCTTATCTTAATTCCCGGCATTTTTGTCGGGAATTTTTTATTTCAGTATTGTTAACCTGTTTTATTTTAAGTTGACAATAGGATGCGTTTTGATTATGCTATAAAAAGACTTTTCAGATAAAGAGAGGGATCGAGAGATGAACAATCGACGTTTTCGTACGGTCGATCTAACGATGGGAGCTATTTTCGTTGTACTGATGATGATCGGGGCCAATTTAGCTTACTGGGTGCCGGCTTTAAAAATTACCTATGCAGGTGGAGAAGTTCCGATCACGCTGCAGACGTTCTTTGCGATCTTGGCCGGGATTTTACTGGGTAGAAAACTTGGTGCGTTTTCGATGATTGTTTATTTAGCTGTTGGAATCGTCGGTGTTCCTGTGTACGCGGAAATGAAAGCAGGAATTGCGCAATTCACATTACCGACGGGTGGATTTTTGATTTCTTTTGTGGTGGTTGCTTATCTTGCTGGTTTGATTGTCGAAAAGGCTTCTACGAATAATCTGGCAACGTATTCTGTCGCCGTTTTCAGCGGGCTACTCGTCAACTATCTGATCGGAACGCCTTACTTATTTTTATCGATGAATTATGTGTTGGAAGTACCGATTTCCATGTATGGATCCGTGCTCACGATGCTGCCGTTTTTCATTAAGGATGCTGTAATAACTGGACTCCTGGTTGTCAGTCTCCCTTCATTCGTAAAACGAATTCAACGCGTCAGTCCTTCTTTACGGAACCACTAATAATAAACGTCGTTCATTTGGTGAATGGCGTTTTATTTTTTCAAAAAACTGGTATACCATGTCCGTAAGGGAGACAGAATTTATGAAGACTTTTTTCTGTTCATTGCAATCCTACTGACCATTTTTGGAGTGAAGACAGTAGTAGAATGGATCATCCGAAAAATAACGAACATCGCCAAGAGTGAGGAATCTGATCAATGGGTAAACCGATTACATCAAAATCTTCATTTAGTACTTACCCTCTCATTTATTATTTTTTATTTTTTAAATGATTCAGATCGGTGGATAGATAGCAGCCTGTTAATTCTCATTTTTGTTTTTACATTGTTTACTCATCATACGATTATGCAGTACATATTTTTAAAAAAATCAAAGGAATATATCGTCTCTTTTCTAACCGGCATTTGTTTGACTGGAATTGCTTCGTTGTGGTTATGTTTCATTGGATAACAATTAAACGATAAAATATAGGGCACAGCCTTTTTCGCTGTGCCCCTTTTATATCATTATTTCCCTAAATCAACCGCTTTGGCAAGCGTTCTTGCCATAACACCAGTCGACCCTTTAGGTCCTAGTTCGTAAGCTGAATCGGAAACGGCGGTTCCCGCGATATCCAAGTGAACCCATGGTGTATCTTCCGCAAACTCACCAACAAAGACGCCTGCCATAATCGCATGGGCTTTTCTTCCTGGTGAGTTGTTCAAGTCTGCGATGTGACTCGTGCGTACTTCTTCACGATAATGATCCATATAAGGAAACGCCCAAATCGGTTCGCCGACTTTTTCGGAAGCCGTCTTGATTTGTTCGAACCACTCGTCGTTGTTCGTTAAGGCGCCTGTGACTTTATCACCTAGTGCAACGACGACGCCACCGGTTAATGTCGCGATGTCCACGATCTTCGCTGCTCCTTCTTTTCTGGCATAAGCAACGGCATCTGCTAATGCTAAGCGCCCTTCTGCATCCGTGTTTCGGATTTCAATGGTTTTTCCGCTCATAGAAACGATCACATCATCTGGCTTGAAGGCTTTACCGCTAATCATGTTATCGGTTGCCGCAATAATCCCCATGACGTTTTCGTTCGGTTTAATTTTACCAATCGCTTCCATGGCACCAACGACAGCGGCCGCGCCTCCCATATCCATTTTCATGCCGACAATTCCGTCTTTCGGTTTCAAGGAATAGCCACCTGTATCGAACGTGATCCCTTTTCCGACGAGTGCGGTTGGGTTCTCCCACGTGTCTTTTCCTTGATGTTTCATGACAATAAAGCGTGGTGGTTCATCGGATCCTTGGTTAACGGCAAGGAGTGCGCCCATGCCAAGTTCCTCGATTTCTTCTTTTCCTAAAATTTCGATGTCCAGGCTATTTTCTTTTGCTACGTTTTCCGCGAAGTTTGCCAGGTCGGTAGCGGTTAGTAGGTTACTTGGTAAATTGACCAAGTATCGTGCTGTATTGGCACCGGTTCCGAGTGCGTATCCTTTTTCTACAGGTTCTAGCTTGATGTCTTGTCCACTAACGAACGTTAACTCACTGAGCTGTTTTTTCTCTTCTTTATCCGTGTGGCAAGTGGATTGTTCGAATGTTGACAGTGCAAAAGCGTCGCCGATTGCTTCCAACTGATCGTCTGAAGGTCCTTCAGTGAAAATACTATCTACAGCGACAGCAGCTTGTTCGATGCCATCTGCTTGAATGGCTTTGAACGTTTTTCCGAGGGCTTTTCTAAGTCGGTCGGTCGTTAATTCATTTCGTTTACCAAGACCGACAAAATAAATCCGCTTCGCTTTGGTTGCACCGAGTGTGTGTACTTTTCCGACACGATTATACTGATTTGATACATCACCTTGTTGCACCAATTCATCTAACTGTTCATTTAATGCTTCATTTAACTTTTCATAAATCGTTTGTGCACTTTTTTGTTCTTCGTAAAGACCGATCAGTAAGGCATCTGTCTGTACATTCGTGACTTCTTCATTGATTTGCTGAAACATTTACTCATCCCTCCAATAGTCTTCTTCTAATCATATCAAATTCTTTCGGTTTACGAAACGATTAATTTAACACTTCAACGTGACAGGATAGACACATATTTATAAAGGAAAGCCGTTTCTGAATGGTATGTTTTCGGGTAAGATATAGTTAGAGTTGATAAAGGTGGATGGTTTGATGGAGATTCTTGAAAATACACCGCTTTGGATTGCGTTGTTTGCTGTTGTTTTTGCCCAGGTGATCAAAATACCGATACACTTGATTGCAACACGTGAATTCAAGCCGGGGTTAGCTTTCAGTACTGGCGGGATGCCGAGTAGCCACTCTGCTTCGGTCACGGCGCTAAGTACAGCGGTAGGTATTGAAAACGGATTCGGTTCCCCGTTTTTTGCGATTGCCTGTGTGCTCAGTATCATCGTGATGTACGATGCAACCGGAATCAGACGACAGGCCGGCGAACATGCGACGGTGCTAAATCAGTTGATCAAAGATTTTCAACGACTGGTTGAAGATGCAAAAAATTGGCCAAAGAAAGAGCAAGATGAAAAGCGTAAGGAATTAAAAGAATTACTGGGCCACCAACCGATTGAGGTATTCTTTGGTGCGTTGACCGGGATCTTGTTGGCGGTAGTGGTCTATTCGACGATTTTGTAGGTAGACTTTGCTGGAATGTTCTAAAGATGATTTCGATAATTACCGAATAAGAGGGATTCCTTTAGGAAAGTCCTCTAGTGGCTCTCTATTCTCCCGAACGACGAGCGTTTCATCTTTGAATGTTCTCTAGAGGATCTCTAGACGACCGAATGGGCGGAAATTCACTCTGGAATGTCCTCTAGAGCTCGGCTAGACGACCGAATGGGCAGAAATACACCACGGAAGGTCCTCTAGAAGCTCTCTATTCAACCGAACGACGAGCGTTTCATCTCTGAATGTCCTCTAGAGCTCGGCTAGACGACCGAATGGGCAGAAATACACCACGAAAGGTCCTCTAGAAGCTCTCTAGGCTACCGAATGAACGGAAATGCACGCCGGATTGTCCTCTAGAAGATCTCTAGACGACCGAATGGGTGGAAATTCACTCTGGAATGTCCTCTAGAGGAACTCTAGACGACCGAATGGGCGGAAATACATCACGAAATGACCTCTAGCACAAATTTA
>CALGNY010000247.1 GCA_937958375.1 uncultured Bacillaceae bacterium | reverse complement strand
CCATCGTTTGACTTGAATTAGTATAAACATGACGAATAATCAAATGAAGGTGTGATTCTATGGTGAAAGATAAAGTCGTTTTCATTACGGGGGCAGCTAGTGGGATTGGCTATCAGATCGCAAAGGAATTTTGCAAATGAGAGGCAACGGTTGTCCTCTCCGATTTAGATGAGCAGAAATTGATGGATGCGACGAATGCGTTGAATGAATCAGGCTACGAATGTACATACATTGCCTGTGATGTCACGGATGAGAATCAAATCAAAGCAGCAATTAATTACACGGTTAACACGTATGATCGGTTAGATGTACTGATCAACAACGCAGGTTTGCAGCACGTAGCTCCAATCGAAGACTTTCCAACCGAGAGATTTGAACACTTGTTGAAAGTCATGTTAGTCGGCTCATTCATGACAACGAAATATGCCTTACCCATTATGAAAAAGCAAAAAAGTGGCCGAATTCTTAATATGGCCTCAATCAACGGCCTAATCGGATTCTCCGGAAAAGCTGCTTA
This sequence comes from uncultured Bacillaceae bacterium, assembly GCA_937958375.1. Classification (GTDB taxonomy): domain Bacteria; phylum Bacillota; class Bacilli; order Bacillales; family Alkalibacillaceae; genus Allobacillus. The sequence goes on along the minus strand of CALGNY010000247.1, from coordinate 7,946 downwards.
CAACAGTGCGAAACATGGGATAATCGGGTTAACGAAAGTGATTGCACTTGAAGCTGCCGATTCGGGAATCACTGTTAATGCGCTCTGTCCAGGATATGTCGATACGCCGCTCGTTCGTGGCCAGTTTGATGATTTGGCAAAAACAAGAAACGTGCCTGTAGAAAATGTTTTAGAAGAGGTCCTTTATCCTCTTGTCCCTCAGAAAAGATTATTGGATATTCAAGAAATTGCCGATTACGCAATTTTCCTAGCCAGTGATCGTGCAAAAGGAGTGACGGGTCAGGCAGTCGTTCTGGATGGTGGCTATACGGCACAATAAACAGGACCCTCTTGGAATAGCATTTTCGAAGAGGGTCTTACGGTTTGGTTTAAATGGTAAAACGCTTCATGTCTTTTTGTAAGTTTTTGGACACTTGATCCAGTTCTTCAGCGATCTGATTCAAATGTTCCATCGAGGCGCTCACCTCTTGAATCGAAGCAGACATTTCTTCGGAGCCTGCTGCCGTTTCCTGAGTGACTGAATGGATCTCGTCCATTTGACCGACAAATTCATCTTTCTTACGTATCATTTCTTTAACACGATCAATGACGGACACAATGGCTTGCTTGTTCAATTGGACGGTATCAAACGTATTATCAAATGCATCCTCTGTTTGTTGGACAATGGATGACTGTTCATGGACAACATCATTCTGTTGAGTGATATTTTCTACAATGGTTTCGATTTGATCTTGCATGGCCTGGACAATCGCCGAGATTCCTTCCAATGATTTCTCTGTTTGTTCGGCTAAGGTACGAACTTCCTCAGCAACAACCGAAAATCCCCTACCCGCTTCGCCTGCTCGTGCCGCTTCAATTGCAGCATTTAACGCAAGTAAATTTGTTTGACTGGCGATCTCTGATATTGTCGTGACGACTTGGTTGATTCCCTCTGAACGTTGATGCAACAGATCAATCGACTGCTTCATTTGTTCGGAAACCGTTGCAGAGACTGCAGCATGCTCTCTCAGCCTGCTGACAGCTGTTTTGGCGTGTTCGGAATTGGTTAATAATTGATCCGAACTCGTTTGAATTTGTTCACTTTGTGCCATGACAGCGTCCATTTGTTCGACTAATCCGCTTACCGATTCTTGACCTTGATCGACTAATTCAGCTTGATTGGATGCACCCGAAGCAATCTGCTGTACGGTATTGGAAACTTCCATCGCGGCTGCACTGTTTTCTTCTGAGTTAGCGACAACCGATTCGGCTGTATGGCTCACTTGGTTTGATTGTTTCGTCAAATTGTTCAAAAGCTCTCGGACATTCTCCAACATAACAGAAAAATGTTCCCATAGTTTTCCGATTTCATCGTGACGATTTACCGTCATACCTACCGTCAAATCACCCGATCCAGCTCGTTGCATACTTGTTTGGAGTTGCTTGATTGGTTTTGTGACCCTTCTCGTAACGAAAAAGGCAATTAACGTCGCAAGCAAAATGACGATGGTTAACACAAGGACTATTGGCAAAATAAGTTCGTTCCCCTGACTTCTTAATTCATCGATGGGAATGGTACCGATGAGTTTCCAACCAGTCTCTTCATTCGTCACAAATTGGATCATTTTATCTTGATTGTTTTGTGTGTATGTATACGTTCCGGCTGTTTGTTCCATTAAATGAGAATAATAGGGTACATTACCCGCCGGTTTCAAATGGGTTGACTCATCTGGATGGTAAACAAAGTTCCCATTGCTGCTGATGATTGAAACAAAACCAGATTCCCCAACGGCCTGCTCACTTGAACGCTCAATCAAATGATCAATCGTCATGTCAATCGCGAATACTCCTTGGAATACGCCGCCAACATGACTCGTTTTCATCGCCGTTACCATTGTATCGCCGGTAATTTCATCCACATAGGGTTCCGTAAACACCACTTCATCCTCATTATTTTCTGCTGTTTGAAACCATCTTTCTTTCCGAACGTCCTTCTCTCTGGCAAAGTCATGTCTTGGATAGGAAAGAAGTTCACCGTCAGCGGTTCCGAATTTCACATCTCGATAATAAGGATTGCTCAATCTGACTTCCCGGAATCGATTAAACACTTCGTCGTTATTAGCATCAACCGAGCTTAACATCGAATCTTGAGTGATCCGGTCAACATTATGTACCGCATTGGAGAAGAGTGCATCAAAATTCCCTTCTAATGCTTCCATTTGGTTGGTAACATTGTTTTCACTATTTTCAACCGATTGATTCATACTGATATAATAGCTTGTACCAGCTATGGCCACACCAGTTAGAACAATCAGGAAAATGATCGGAAATAAGAATTGCCTTTGTATCGATTTTGTAAAAAACCTACCTATCTTCTTCATAACGTAATACCCTCTCGTTGTTTTTCTAGTCTATTTTACCCATAAGCATTTAAGGTTTTCAACTTATACAGAGAACAAACGTCCCAATATAGATATCGAGACGTTTGCAGTAGATATGAAGTATTTGATTAAAGATATTCTTTAAGATCCTCTTCTATTTTCTCTGGTTTTGTCTGAGGCGCATAACGTTCAACGATTTCGCCGTTCCGGTCAATTAAAAATTTGGTGAAATTCCATTTGATTTCCCCACCAAGAACGCCCTTCTTTTCTTCCGTCAGGTATTGGAATAGCGGGTGTTGGTCTTTCCCTTTGACGTCTGTTTTTTTGTACATCGGAAAAGTCACCCCGTAATTGCTTTGGCAGAATTCCAAAATCTCTTCTTGGTTATCGAATTCCTGGTTCATGAATTGATCACTTGGAAAACCTAAAACAACGAAGTCTTTCTCTTGATACGAGTCATATAGTTTCTGTAATCCTTCAAACTGAGGGGTGAATCCACACTTACTCGCGGTATTGACGACCAAAACTAGTTTTCCTTCATATTTACTGAGTGATTCAAGCTCTCCACTTGATGTTTCCACTTTAAAATCATAAAGCTTACTCAATCGGCTTCCCTCCATTCCTGCTTTTACAGTCATTATACGAAAAGGCGTTATTTGAAACAAATGTTAAACCCCTTTGCTGGGGCAAGGGGTTTAAAGAATTTACGCTGATCTTTGAATTAATTGTGGTCTAGAAAGTACAAGAATGATGATAAGTACAGCCGATAAAATAAAGCCTGGAATCAAATAAGTTGAGTTATAGATTAATGAATAAAGCCAAACCGGTTGATCTTCCGGCGCAAAATGTGCGAAGAAGATCACACCCGCCAAGTAATGTGATATAAACCGGATAGCCATGCCGATAAAGGTCCCTAATACGATGAACGTGGCAACTTTTGATTTATTATCTTTCGCCAAGCCGTTCCTGATTCCTGCAGCAAAAACCCCTGCTACACCAAGTCCGGCAAAGGCGATAATATAGTCAAGCATGCCTTGAACCCAATGCACGACTACGCCTCCAAAAATCATATCCAAGAAACCGAAAATGAGCCCGGAAGCAAGACCTGCCTTAAGTCCCCACCGAAAAGCGATGATGAAAACAGGAATCATGGCAAAAGATACCGAGCCGCCTTGCGGCCATATTTTAAATTGCAATCCCGGAATCGTGTCGAGCAAAAAACCTAATGTCGTAAAGATTGCGATTTCTACTAACATCAATGTTTTTTTATTCAAGATGTTCCTCCCCCTTCTTCATAGCTAAAAAAAGACAACAAAAAAGCAATCCTAGGGAGGCTTCATCATGGTTCACCCAGCATTGCACGATTGAAGCCACATCCCTACGCTAGTACTAACTAACAGGTTCTAAGGGTTTAGAGCATTCGCTCAGTCTCAGCCATACGAGATGGCTCCCCCTGTGGTCTTTTAGTATTTGCTTTTCTTGTCAACCTCATTGTACCGGACAAATTCGGTTAATTCAAGATGGTCAGACTGAATTGTATGCAAATTTGGGAAAGCTTTCAAAACATAGTATAATCGTAGTATGAATAAATGAGGAGATGATCATCATGTCACTCAAATCAAAAATTTATAAGTTCTTACGAATCTGGAACGATGTTGACGCTGTCAGAAAAGGTCGTGTCGGTCGCCGGATTGGCCGAAGAGTCGCCGGAAGAAGTACCGGTAAATTGCTGAGAAAATTATTCAAATAAGAAGGATGAGTTTTTCATGTTTTCTTGTAGTCATTGTGGGTATGAATTTACGTATAAACAGGCATTAAGTATAGGGTCTAGACTAGGGGTCGGAAAAGATTGTCCAAATTGCGGAAAGACGAATTATTATTCGGCAAAAAGTAGAAGGAAGGGAATGCTACTAGTAATTCTTGCGGCTCTAGTTGGAGCCGGATTGAATATGCTTCCGATTTCTTTTCCGTTCGTTTTGAGTTTACTATTCTTATTCCTCGTAATTATTTATCTGCTTTACCCGTTTTTAATTGAATTGACTGACCATGAAGAACCACTTTGGTAGTGAGGTGTTTTTATGAACAAATCTCTCATTCTCTTTGATGGGGTATGCAATTTATGTAATGGAACCGTACAATTTTTGATCAAAAGAGACTTCAAGGACGAATTTCGCTTTGCTCCTCTTCAAAGTGAACTCGGAGAAAAAGTCAGCCGTCAACTCGGAAGAGCCAACAGGCAAAGTATCGTACTCGTTCAATCCAATCGCATTTACACCAAATCATCCGCGGCATTACGGATCGCCAAACACCTCCAATTTCCTTGGAAGCTTTCGTATGGATTCATTTTATTGCCCAGACTATTGCGCGACCGAATCTATGATTATATTGCTCGGAATCGCTATCGATGGTTCGGCCGCCAAGCGTCTTGTATGGTACCTACGCCAGAAAACCGGCGGAAGTTTTGGGGAACGAATTAACTTTTTATAATTATGTACGCATTACGCTGATTAAGTTTACATTGAATAATTATTTGTTCACTTATTAGAGATAAAAATTTAATTATATGTTCATTAACCACGTGGTTTGTTCACTTATTCTTGGTGGTCGCGAATTAAGTGAACATTAAACCTAGTATTGTTCACTTATTCAGGATGAACGCTGATTAAGTACACATTAGTCCATACTTCTTAAAACAAAAAAACCACCCTATAAAAGGATGGTTTTCTCGCTCATTTCTATTTAACTTCTGCCGTCAATAACTCTTTCGGAAGTGAAGCAAATGCTTGCTCGAGGTCTCCGATCAAGTCTTCTGCGTCTTCAATCCCAGCCGAATAACGAATTAGGCCTTCTGGAATCCCCATAGCCGCTCGTTCTTCTGGCGTACATTCAACGTGACTCGTCACACGTGGTGGACCGATAATGGTCTGAACACAGCCTAAGCTTGCTGCACGCTTTGCCAGTTTCAATTTCGGCAAGAGTAAATTCATCGTTTCTATCCCACCTCGGACGTTAAAGCTCAACATTCCGCCAAAGCCTTTCATTTGTTTCTTGGCAATTTCATGCCCGACGTGTTCTTCCAAGCCAGGGTAATACACGTCTGTCACCCATTCGGATTCCTTCAAATACTGCGCTACTTTCATGGCGTTTTCGTTTTGTTGACGAATGCGCAAATGTAACGTTTTCATTCCTCGCAACAGTAAGAATGCTGCATTCGGATTAATCGTCGCTCCGTTAATTTCACGGTAGTGATAGATTTGATCGACCAATTCTTTGCTTCCTGCAACAACGCCACCCATTGCGTCTGAGTGTCCTCCTAGATACTTCGTCGCACTATGCAAGACGATATCGGCACCCAACTCAAGTGGGTTTTGGTTGATGGGCGATGCGAATGTACCGTCTACGACAACTAATGCGCCTACATCGTGTCCGGCTTTCGCCATCCGTTCAATATCAATAATTTTTAATGTCGGATTCGTCGGAGATTCCAAATAAACTAGATTGCATCCTTTGGCGATTTCTCGTTCCATTTCTTCATGGTCCGCCGTTTCACAGAACTGAATTTCCACACCCATATTCGGTAAAAATTCAGTGAAAATTTTATTGGTTCCACCGTAAGTGTCCTTGATTGTCACGACACGGTCGCCTGGGCGTAGAAAGGTATAAAGTGTGTTTGAAATCGCCGCCATTCCGGAAGCGAAACTCGTCGCAGCCTCAGCGTTTTCCAAATCCCTTACTTTGTCTTCAAACGCTTGATTGGTCGGATTGGTATTCCTTCCATAAATATGGCCTTCCCGCTGTCCTGTTGCGATTTCATACCATTCATCCATGTCATCATAGCCGAATGATACACTGTTTACCACAGGTACTTGTGTCGCTCCAAATGCTAACTGTTCTCTTTCCCCAGACCATGAGGCTTTAGTTCCTGGTTTGAATTCTGTCATGTGATCTCCTCCTTGGAATACTCTATATTTTATATATATGGTTCACTTAACTGATGATTCCCTTTGTATCATCAGGAAAATGAAAAGGTACTTTTGTGATTAACTCTCGTTGAAAATTGGTAAGCATTTCGACGCCGTCTTCGGTCACTCGAAATGATTCACTCGTCTCGATTCCATAGCTATCAAACCATAGCCCTGGAATAAAATGAAACGCCATGTTTGGTTGCAATACCGTACGATCCCCTTTACGGATACTCGCCGTATGCTCACCCCAGTCCGGTGGGTAATTTAAACCGATTGAATAGCCCAGACGAGATTCTTTCTCAATGCCATATTTCCGTGTTGACTCGACCCATGCTTCTTCTAATTCTTCTAAATATATACCTGGTTTCGCTTTCTGGAGGACATTTTCAATCCCTTCTTGGACAATGGCATCAAGTTGCTTTAATCTGTCTGGCGGATTTCCAAGAAAAACTGTCCGAGCAAGTGGTGCGTGATAACGTTGGTAACAACCAGCAAGCTCAATAATTACGGCATTCCCATCTTCAAATGGACTATCGCACCAGGTCAGATGAGGTGCAGACGTTTTGTCACCCGTCGGTAACATAGGAACGATGGATGGATAGTCTCCACCAAATTCCGGTGTACCTTTGACGAGCTCATAATAGATGGTTGCAGCTGCATCACATTCTCTTGCTCCAGTGTGAATGGTATTGATGCCAGCTTGCATCGCTTGTTCGGCAATCTTCCCTGCTCGACGCATAAACTCGATCTCTTGGTCAGACTTAATGATTCGAACCCAGTTTACTAACGACGTACAATCTCTGAATTTTGCGTTTGGTAAATTTTCCATCAATGTCGTATAAGATTTCGCCGAGAAATAGTACTGATCCATTTCAACGCCGATCACCCTATTTTCTTGCTTCATCTCTGTCAACAGCTGAGACACGAATTCCATAGGGTGGAACTGATGGGAGTTGACAAAATAATCCGGGTAGGAAACAATATTTTCTTCATGCATCCAAACCGTTCGTTTCGCTCCATTGGCATCCATCAGCCGACCAACCCAAATTGGTTGTGGCTCATCAATCACCACAATTAACATTTGATGCACATAAAACGACCATGCATCATATCCTGTTAAATAATTCATATTTGCTGGATCTGTTACAAGAAGGACTTCAATACCTTCTTTTTCCATTCGCTCTTTCGTTTTCTTGATTCGCTTCAGATACTCTCCAACTTCAAAGGTCAACACGGTGGTAGCCTCCTCTCTAAATGAAAGCGCTTTATAATTAGAATATTTAAAATTAAATGTTTCTTTATATAGTATATTGCCTGTAAGCATGTTTTGGTAACGTACAAAGTGTATAAACTTTGTCGCATGGGTCTTATACAATTTGTTGACTCGCTAAGTAAAACATCGTCTGAACGCCTATATCATGCGGTTGAAGCTGTATGTCAGCATAGTTAGACCTTCATAAAATTGGGTTATTTCACCAAACTTGAGACTTCAGCGGAGTTCAGCAAATAAATTCAGGTTATTTCACCAAACTCGAGACTTCAGCGGAGTTCGAGCAAATAAATCCAACTTATTTCACCAAACTGGGGACTTCTGCTAAGTTCGAGCAAATAAATTCAGGTT